>JAKEHF010000193.1 GCA_022615295.1 Actinomycetota bacterium
ATCCGGTGCCATAAACCTCGGCCAGGGGTTCCCCGACTGGGAGGGGGCGGTGTTCGCCAAGGAGGCGGCGGCACGCTCCATGGAGCGGGGCGAGGCCGACCAGTACCCGCCGAGCGCGGGGATACCCGAGCTGCGTCGTGCCGTCGCCGACCGCTACGCCCGGCTCTTCGGCCGGCCGGTCGACCCCGACACTGAGGTGACCATCACGTGTGGCTGCACCGAGGCCCTCACCGCCTGTTTCCTCGGTCTGGTCGACACCGGCGACGAGGTTGTCATCATCGAGCCCTACTACGACTCCTATCCGGTGGGCATCGCCATGGCGGGGGCGGTCCCCCGCCACGTCACCCTGCGGCCACCGTCGTTCGCTCTGGACGTCGACCAACTCCGTTCGGTGTTCAACGAGCGGACGAGGGCGATCGTGGTCAACACCCCACACAACCCGACGGGACGGGTGCTCACTAGTGACGAGCTGGAGACCGTCGCCGAGCTGTGCCGGGACTACGACGTGATCGCCATCTGCGACGAGGTCTATGAGGAGATCACCTTCGGGACCGAGCATCTACGTCTTGCCACGCTCCCCGGGATGACAGAGCGGACCGTGACCTTGTCGTCGGTGGGCAAGACCTTTTCCCTCACCGGGTGGAAGGTTGGCTGGGCGGTGGCGCCCCAACCGCTGACCGCCGGGGTCAGGGCCGCCCATCAGTACATGACGTTCACCACACCGACCCCGGTGCAGCACGGCACCGTCGCCGCCCTGTCGGCGCCGGCGAGCTTCTACAAAGAGCTGCGAAACGAGTATCTGGGTTTGCGTGACCTGCTGGCCGAGGGCCTGGCCGAGATCGGGTTCGAGGTCCATCTCCCCGAGGGCACCTACTTCCTCCTCGCCGGCTATGGGGCGTTCTCCGACGCCGACGACCGGGGCTTCGCAAGGATGTTGACCACCGAGTACGGGGTGGCCACGGTGCCCCCGGGTGTGTTCTATCACGACCCGACCGAAGGACACGGTCTCACCCGCTTCGCCTTCTGCAAGAGGGCCGAGATCCTGGAGGAGGCGGTGAAGCGTCTCCGCCGTCTTCGCAGCTAGGCACCCAGTTTGGTGACCATCGCCCAGATGGTGAAGCCAAAGATCACCACATAGACGGGGAGGGCCCAGCGGAACACCCGCGGGAGGACCACCGGGTCGCCACCCTCCATCACCCGTTTGTTCGCCGGGCCGAAAACCGCCCCTTCCAGGATGCTGCTCACCACCACCACGCCGATGCCCACCAGCACGAAAGCGTGGCCGAACCCGAAGGTATCCGACATCAGGACCAGACCCACCCCGGAGAGGAGGAGCAGGGCGATGGCAGTGCCGAAGACGATCGAGCCCAGCTTCTGGTCGACGGCGACCACGCCCCGGAGGGTCCCGTTGGCGGCATGTCTCGGGTAGGTAACCGAGCTGTAGATGCCGGCCCCGACCCAGACGGAGGCCGAGAGAATGTGCACGGTGAGGAGCAGACCATCCATGGGCTGGAACCTAGCCGGGAACACCGGCCGTCAGACGAATTGGACCGAGCGCTTCGATAGACCGAACCAGAATCCCTCGACGACGCTCTCCGACTCGAGACCGTCCTCGACGCTGGCACCGAGGGCGACGAACAGCGGGGCGAAGTGCTCGGTGCGGGGGTGGGCCAGATACGCCGCCGGTGCCACGTTCTGGAAGTCGAGCAACGAGTCGACGTCCCCAGTTTGCATGGCCTTCTCCAGCCAGTCATCGAATTCCGACGACCAGGTGGGTGGATGGCTGTCGGGGCCGGTGTGCCAGTTCATCTCCCGGAGGTTGTGGGTGCTGAAGCCGCTCCCCACGATGAGCACCCCCTGGTCACGCAGGGGGGCCAGTCTCCGGCCGATGTCGAAGAGGACCTCTGGGTCGAGGGTGGGCATCGAGATCTGGAGCACCGGGACATCGGCCTCTGGGTACATCTCGACGAGCGGGACGTAGGCGCCGTGGTCGAGGCCCCGGGTCGGCTCCTGGCGGACGGGATGGTCGGGATCGCCGAGGAGGGTCGCCACCTGGGTGGCCAGCTCGGGGGCTCCCGGCGCCGGGTAGTGCTCCTCGTAGTACCGCTGGGGAAAGCCCCAAAAGTCGTAGAAGAGGGGGACGGTGGTGGTCGCTGACACGGTGAGCGGATCGTTCTCCCAGTGGGCCGAGACCATGAGCACCGAGGAGGGCCTGGGCATCGCGGCCGACCAGTCGGCGAGCTGACGGGTCCACACCGGGTCGTCGGCCAGGGGCGGGGCGCCGTGGCTGAGATAGATGACCGGCATGCGGCGGTCGGTGAACTCCATGTGGGGCTCGCTCATCAGGTGATTAAAGCGAGGGTGGTTGACCGGTATTCCACAGGTCATGCGGAGGTCGCCCGGACATGGGACAATTGTTCCTCCATGAAGATTGGGCTCCTCGTCAACGACCATGTGGCCGACCGGTTCCGCCACATCTCAGGCGACTACACCGACATGTTCCAGCGTCTCCTCGGCTCTGACGACGTCGAGATCGTCGCCTACGACGTGGTCGCCGGGGAGCTGCCGGCTTCGCCGGAGGAGTGTGATGCCTGGGTTGCCACCGGCTCCAGGCATTCGGTCAACGACGACGAGCCGTGGATCCACAGGCTCGAGGGGTTCGTCCGCCGGGTTGCGGAGAGCCATGTCCCCTATGTCGGGATCTGCTTTGGGCATCAGATGCTGGCCAAGGCCCTCGGTGGCACCGTGGAGAAGTCGGAGCGAGGGTGGGGCGTCGGGGTCCAGGAGGTGGAGACGGCTGCCGACCTCGGGCTCGGCTCCGGTTATCGGGTGCTCGCCAGCCATCAGGACCAGGTGGTCGAAGTGCCACCCGGCGCTGAGGTGCTCGGCTGGAGCGAGCACTGCCCGGTGTCCATGTTCACCATCGACGGGACCATGATGGGGATCCAAGGTCATCCCGAGTTTGAGCCGGAGTACTCAGAGGCCCTGATGAGGGAGCGACGGGGCAGGGCCATACCCGAGGAGGTGGCCGACGCCGGCATCGCCTCCCTGTCGACGACACCCGACAACGATCGACTCGCCGACTGGATCCTCGGCTTCATCCGGACCGCACGTTCCGTCTGAGTGTCCGGTCCCTGTGTTGGGTTCTCTCTCGAGAGAGTTGAGGGCCTAAGTCCGTCTTCTTGATGGAGTTAGGTACCCCCAGGGGTGCCGTATTACCTGAGGTACGAGGTGGGGGCCGCCTCCACCAGCGTGTCGAAGTAGGAGACGCCGCCGCCCCAATTGGTGGGGGTGGGGTTGGTGAGGATGTTCACGTTGGCCTCCTCGCCCCACCATGCCCAGGGGATGGCGACGACACCGGGTCGGAGACGGTTGCTGATCCGGGCGGGGAGGGTGAGCTCACCCCGGTCGTTCCACACCCGCACCGGATCGCCCTCGGCCACGCCACGCGCCTCGGCGTCGGCGGGGTCGAGCTCCACATACGGCCCCTGCTCCCGCTCGGCGTGATGCTTGGAGTAGGTGGTGTTGAGGAACCGGATGTGGTTCTTGGGGGTGAGCAGGACCAGCGGATAGCGCTCGGCGAGCGGCCCTGCGGGGCCCTCCACGGAGGGCACATAGCCGGGCAGCGGGTCGTGACCCAGCCCGGCCAGGTCGTCCGAGTAGAGGGCCGCCTTCCCGTCGGCGGTGCCGAACCCCCCGTCGGCGTAGGGGAGGATGTCCTCGGTCCCCTCGATCCGCAGGTAGCCCTGCTTCATCAGCAGGTCGACGTCCACGCCGGGGAGGGCCCGTCGGAGGAGAGTCTCGTCGTCGTGGTCGAACACCGGGTCGTCCATGCCCATCGCCCGGGCCAGCCGACGCCACAGCTCGGTGTTGAGGACCGCCTCACCGAGGGGCTCGATGGCGCGATGGTTCCAGCCGAGATAGAGATGGCCCCAGGAGCCGACCATGTCGGTCTGCTCGATCTGGGTGGTGGCGGGGAAGACCACGTCGGCGTAGAGGGCGGTGTCGGTGAGAAACTGCTCGGATACGACGGTGAACAGGTCTTCCCGTTCCAGTCCACGGCGGATGGCGCCGGCGTTGGGCACCGAGACCAAGGGGTTCCCGTTCCAGACGAATAGGGCGTGCACCCCCATCGCCGGGTCGGTGAGCGCCACACCCAGGTCGTTCATGTTGACCTCACGACGCTGACCGCCCACCTCGACGTCGGAGAAGTCCGCCACCTCCTCCCAATAGATGCCCACGGAGCGGGAGAGACCGCCGCCACGGTGCTTCCACGAGCCGGTGAGGAGGGGGAGACAGCCCAGGGTGCGGTAGAAGCTGGCCCCCTGCTCCCGGTGCTCGGCGCCGATGAGAGTGCGGATGAAGGCGGGTTTGATGGTCCCGTAGGCAGCGGCGAACCGCTCGATCTCCTCGATTTCCAACCCGCACACCTCCGCGGCCCGTTCCGGGGTCCATGAGGCCACCCGCTCCGTCAGCTGGTCGAAGCCGGTGGTGTAACGGGTCAGGTAGTCGTGGTCGAGATGATCGTCACGGATGAGGACATGCATAACCGCCAGCATCAGCGCCACATCGGTTCCGGGGAGGGGTTGGATGAACCAGTCGGCCTTGTCCGCGGTCATGGTGCGGATCGGGTCGATCACCACCACCTGGGCCCCGTTGGCCCGGGCCTCCTCGATGAAGGGCCAGAGATGACGGTTGGTGAGGAAGGTGTTGGTAGCCCAGAGCATGACCAGCTTGGCGTGACGGACGTCCATCGGGTCGGCGTTCCTTCGTGAGCCGTAGGTGGGAGCAAACCCGGCGCTGGCCGTCCCCCCGCACAGCGAGCCCACCTGCTTCGAGGCACCGAGACGGCCGAAGAACACATTGTCGAGAAAGGCCATCTGGGCCAGACCCTGGGTCCCGGCGTCACCCCAGGGGAGGATGGCCTGCCCACCGTGGGTGTCGATCACCTGACCGAGCCGGGTCTTGACCAAGTCCAGGGCCTCGTCCCAGGTTGCCCGTCGGAACTCGCCGGTCCCCTTGGGGCCGGTGCGGATCAGCGGGTGGAGGACACGGTCGGGGTGATAGACCCGCTCCAGGAAACGATTGACCTTGGGGCAGAGCTCGCCCCTTGAGTAGGGGTGGTCGGGGTTGCCCCTCAGCTTGACCGCCTTGCCGTCCTCGACGGTGACCACCCAGCCACAGGTGTCGGGGCAGTCGTGATGACAGGTGCCGAGGACGGTGGTGGTGGTCATGGACCCACAGGCTACCGCGGCCCGGGCACCGCCCCCACGGAGGAGTTAGGGGGCGGTGCCATAGAGCGGCGGGTCAGGCGTCGGTGTCCTCGGTCTCCTCGTCGCAATCGCCCTGGCCACCAGAGGCCCCGGAGGGAACGCTCGTCGTCGTGACCATCATCGACCACGGGGACCACGTCGAGCTGGAGGTGGCCGACGACGGGCCAGGGATACCCGAGGACATCCTGACCCGGGTGTTCGACCGCTTCTATCGCGCCTACCCTGCCCGTTCCCGGGCCTCGGGGGGGACGGGTCTCGGCTTGGCGATAGTCCAGGCCATCGTCGCCGCCCATGGCGGGACGGTGACCGCAGGCATGGCAGACCAAGGGGGGCTCGAGATCACCATCGACCTCCCCCGTGACCAAAAGGAGAAGAGATGAGAGAGGTCATCGCCGCCCTCTATGCGGAAGGGCCTTACACCGTCAAGGGCCAGAACACCTCGGTCGACGCGGAGTCTTCAGCGACGGCACCGCGGTATCAGACGCCGTCGGTCAGGGCGGCGCCGAAACCCGTCTCATGGCGACGCTGCTCGGTCCGGCGTTAAGACCTTGCTCAGCCGGCCCGGCTGTCGGTGACGCCCCAGAGCACGTCCTTGATGCTGAGCATCCCCACGAGCCGGGTCCCCTCGACGACCGGGAGATGCCGGTAACCGGCGGCGAGCATCCAGTCGGCGGCGTAGCTCACGCTCACGTCCGGCTCCAACAAGTCGGGCTGGGGTGTCATGACGTCGGCGATCTTGGTGTCGCCGCCGAGACCATCGGCGATGCTCTTCATGAGGTCACGCTCGGTGACGATTCCCACCAGGTCGTTGTCCACCATGACCGGCAGGGAGCCGGCATCGTGGGCGACCATGGAACGGGCAGCGGTGACGATGGTCGTGTCGGGGCCACAGGTGATCACCGGGCCTCCGATCAGCTCACCGACCTGCATGGGCGTCCATCCTCTCACCCCGGGTTGTTACGGTCATGACAGACCTCCTTGACCCCCATCGTCTCATCCGCCGCCGGGACTCGACAGGGCCGGAGGTCACATTCGCACGCATCATGACCCGTCCCCCTCAACCCACCCGGTGAGACTGGCCAGATGGCCGTCGGGATCGGTGAAGTGGGCGGCGAGCAGGTCGCGGGACCCGTCAGAGGTCACCGGCCGCAGCTCCACCTGAAAGGGGACGCCACGACCCGCCAGCTCGGCGAAACGGGCCCTCACATCGTCAGTCTCGAGGACCAGCTCGGTCAAGGAGGCCTCGACCACGTCGTCGAGGTGGTTGAGCATGAGATGTGTCGCACCACCGTCAAGGAAGGCGAACTCGGGCGTCTCTAACACGACGGGGAGCCCCACCTTGTCCGACCAGAACTCAATCGCGCAGGGCAGATCGGAGACCCTGAGGATTACCCGTGCGATCCGCATCGAGCGGAGAGGCTGGACGTCGGCGGTCTCAGCGATATCGCCAGACGATCCGACCCCGGGTCGGGTCATAGGTGGACACCTCGACGTCGACCGAGTCGCCGGGGAGGACCCGGATTCCACGACCACGACGCATGCGACCCGAGGGTTTTGCGAGGAGCTGGAAGCCGCTCTCCAACTCGACCTCGAAGGTGGAGTCGGGGAGCATCTTCAACACGGTCCCCCGCATCCGTACGTACTCGTCGCTGTCCTTGGCCATTCCTCGATGATTGTAGGGGCTGGGCGGGTGTTGGTCAGAGTCGGTCGGATCGTGACGCCTCGGTGCCCGAGCCGAGCAGCTCCTGGATCTCGCCGAGGAGACGCTCTGCCTCCTCGATCCACTGCTGGTAGCCGGCGAGGTCGCCCTGGCTCAGTGCCAGGTTCGCTCTGTCGAAGGCAGCGGTGGCCTCGGCGACGAGCTCCTCGAGCGTCGAGCCGTCCACCGGAGGCTCTGGCCCGGACGGCGGGCCGTCACCGTCAAAGACGAGGGCCAAGGCGGAGTCGAGGGTCTCCGCCCACTCCACCCGGTCGCCATAGACCACCGCCACACGTCTGAACTCGGGGAAGGCGCCACCTGCCTCTTCCAGGTAGATCGGCTGGAAGTAGATCACCGATTCCTCGATCGGGACGACGAGCAGGTCGCCCTTGATGACCTCGGAGCCCGAGCCCCGCCACAGGCTGAGTTGTGCCGAGATCTCGGCATCTTGCTCGATACGCTGCCCCACCTGGCCGGCGCCGTCGACCAGCTCACCCTGGGGCATCCTGAAGTCGACCATCCGCCCGTACCTGGCCGGGGTCGAGTCGGCCACCAGGAACGACACCATGTTCCGTTTCGCCCTCGGGTTGAACGGCTGGAGGAGGAGATAGGAGAGGTCGGCCTCCCCCGGGAGCTCGGTGAGCAGGTAGTAGGGGAGCACCTCCTTCAGCGGGCCGGGCTCTGCGGAGGGGCGGACGTCGCCGAAGAGGCGGAGATCCCCGTCACGGCTGACGTCGGCGGGGTCTGCGGGGAAAGACCAAGCGTCGTTGCCGTTGAAGAGGTCGGTCGGCTCGGTCACGTGGTACTCGAGATAGATCGAGCTCTGGAGACGGAAGAGGTCCTGGGGGTAGCGAAGATGCTCCATGAGGCCGGATGGCATCTCCGAGAGGTCCCGGAACAGTCCGGGATAGACGCTGTCCCACGCCCTGATCAGGGGATCGTCGGAGTCGGCGACGTAATAGGTGACGTCTCCGTTGTAGGCGTCGACCACCGCCTTGACCGAGTTCCTCAGATAGTTCGTCCCGAGCGGCATGTCCGAGGTGATGGCGAGACGGTTCTGCTGGGCCGTGGTGATCGGCTCGGCGTAGGGGTAGTGGGAGGTAGCGGTGTACATGTCGATCACCCAGAGGATCCGACCCTCGAAGATCACCGGGTAGGGGTCGGCGTCGGAGATGAGGAACGGGGCGATGGCGTCGGCGATCTCCCTGACGTTCCGCTCCACCAGCACCCGGCTGTCGCTTCTGATCTCACCGGAAATGAGGAGGTTCAGGTCCCGGTAGCGGAAGGCGAAGGCGATCCGCTTCCAGATGTTGTCGATGACCACACCGGCGTCGCCGTCGTACTCGTTGTACTGAGTGCCCTCGGGCAGAGGCAGATCGATCTCCTGCGGGGCCGCGCCTGTCCTCACGATCACGGGTCGACCCGGCTCGTAGGTCTCGCCGAAGTAGACACGGGGCTGGGTCAGCTCGAGGGCGTCGACCACCGCCACCGGCGGCACGTCCTTGAGCAGGAAAGAAGGTTGGCCGTCGGACTGGACGACGTTGGCCTGGTTGGCCACCGCCCCGTAGCCATGTGTGTAGAAGAGATGGGTGTTCTGCCAGTCGTCCCTCGGCAGGTTGATCTCCTCGAGCTCCCGGACCGCGAGCATCACCTGTTGGGGAGCGTCGTCGGCGATGTAGCGATCGGTGTCGACGCGGCCCAGGGTGTAGTAGGGCTCGAGCTCCTGGAAGTTCTGATAGGTGCGAGGGAGCACGGCCGTGCTCCAGATCCTCAGGTTGTCGATCGTGAGACGGTTGTTTTCGATGTCCTCGAAAGTCATGTCGTCGGCGGCTTCGAAGTTGCGCACCTCGATCCGGTCGAGCTGGTAGGCCGCCCGTGTCATGGTGAGGTTGTTGGTGATGTACGGCATCTCCTTGGCGAGCTGGTTGGGGAGGACGCTGAACCGCTGGAGAAGGGCGGGATAGATGGCGCCCGCGGCGATCGCCACCACCAGCCAGGCGGCTATCGAAACCGCAGCCAGGGTCCATCCCCTGCGAAGAATGTTGAGGATGAAGACCACCGCGGCGATCAGGGCGATCACCATCAGAAGACGTAGCGCGGGGATTCGGGCATTGACGTCGGCGAAGCCGGGGCCGAAGAACTTGGGCTCCGCCCCTTCGGAGAAGAGCACCTCATAGAGATCGAGCCGATACGAAGCGGCGCGCACCAGGGCCAAGAGGGCCAGCATCACCGAGAGATGCACCTTGGCGGCCCGTGTGCTGGAGAGACGCCGGCCGTCCAGTCTCAGCCCCCCGTTGAGATAATGGGCGATGGACGCCAGGACTGTCGTCAGGAGTAGGACGTTGAAGAGCCAGTCCAACGCGGTCTGCCACAAGGGGAGTCGGAACACGTAGAAGCCGAGGTCGACACCGAAGATGGGGTCGGCCGTCCCGAAGGTCTGGTGGTTCATGAACAAGAAGAGCTCGTCGCGCCAGGTGGCCACGGCCAAACCCAGCATGAGGGCGAGGACCACCGAGACCACCACCCTGATCTGGCGAACCCGGGGGCTCATCCAGTCACGGAACCTCTCGACGATCTCCTCCTCCTCACCGACGTCGAAGGGGACCCAGCGGGGCGCTGAGCGATCAACCACGGCGAGGGTCGTCCACATGACGGTGAAGGTGAAGACCAGACCGGCCAGCCCGAGGAGCAGCGAGACCCCCCAGTTCCGGAGCCAGACACTTCGATAGCCGACCGAATCGAACCAGAGGTAATCGGTCCACAGCGTCCCTGCCGCGGTGAGCAGGAGATAGACCACGGCCACCACCACCAGGATCACGGTGATCGGGCGCCGACGATCGGAGGTGTAGGTGGACGTGGTACGGGTGAACATCAACACCCGAGTCTACGGGTGGCCCTCGGTCAACGATCGGCGGCCGTCTTTCTCGAGCGAGTTAGGCGCCCTATAGGGGGCCGTACTACCTGAGGTTCACACTTCGGTGACGGACTTCTCCACACCCTGTTGATAAGCGCGGATGGCGAGCTCACGGATGCGTTGCTCGGCCTCGTCGGATCGCCAGACCCGGAAGACCCGGGAGGCCGCCGACTGGCGCTCCCGCTGGCCACCCCCGGCCTTGTCGAGGGCGGTGATCACCGCGTGACCGAGAGCGGTGGTGAACTCGGTGACCGCCACGGGTTGGGGGGTGGCGGGACGCTTCAGCTTGGCGCCTGTCATCTGCTCTGCCACGGCGTGACCCGCAGCGAAGCTCTCCGCCCACAGGGCGATCAGATCGGCGCCGAGGGTATCGACCAGTGTCTCCGGCTCAGGTCGCCACTCCTCGTTGGTGCGGAGGTTGTCCAGGGCGACGTTCTGCAACTCCGTGATCGACTTCTTGGTGCCCCGCAGCGCCCGGTTGGTGATAGGGAGGAGTCGGACGTCACGCTCCTCGATCCAGTCGTGCCCTTCGACCGTGATCGTCTCCACAACCGGCTCCGGCTCGAGGACCTCCTCGATCTGACCCGCATCACGGAGGGAGGCGAAGAGACGATCGAGGTCGCCGCCCGCCGGAGCGCCGGCACCCCTGGGTGACACCAATTCCGGCTCCGCCCCAACCGGCTCCTCCATGGCCACGGGCTCCACCGGTTCCTCCTCCATGGCCACGGGCTCCACCGGTTCCTCCGAATGGGGCTCGGGCTCCACCGGTTCCTCCGAATGGGGCTCGGGCTCCATCGGCTCCGGTTCCATCGGCTCGGGCGCAACCGGCTCCGGCTCTACGGGCTCTGTCTCCACCGTGGGGAAGCGGGACTCGGGCTGGACCACCCTCACCGTCTCCCCGAGCGCCCAGGGTCGCTCCTCGGGCTCCGCCGGCCGAGCAGGCACCACCTTGACCGAGGTACTCGTCTCCGGTGGGCTGTAGTCGAGGGCTTCCCTTCTCTCCTCGAGCGAGCCCTCGAGACGGCTCAGGGTCGACCTGACGTTCTCCAGTTCCTCCATCAGCTCGTCACGACGTTGCTCCAGGGCCCGGGTCCGCTCTTGTGCAGTCGCCGCCTGACGATTCGCGGCGTCGATGATGTCGTCGCGACGTCTCGCCGCCTCGGCCGTCATCTTCTCAGAGGCCATGGTGGCGTTGCGAAGCAGGTCCTCCGACTCCCGGCGGGCACTCGAGGTGAGACGATGCGCCTCGCGCTCCGCCTCACCCATCACCGTGAGCACGTCGCGCTCCGCTTGCTCGATCATCCGTCTCGCCGCCGCCTCCGCCTGCTCCAACAGCTCGGTGCCGGTGGCCCAGGCGTCTCGACGCAACGCCTCGGCGTCGGTGACGGACTCCCGTCGGCTGGCCTCGGCCTCGGCCAGGGCCTCGCTCCGCCACCGGGCGGCATCGACGCTGGCCCGCTCCCTCATGGCGTCGGCGGCCTCTCGCGCCGCCTGGAGGATCGCCGACACCTCACGACCCACCGCGTCGAGCTCGCTCTCCACGTCGGGGCGGCCCGTCTCGACGGTGACCGACCGGAGACGCTCGATTTCCGACTCCAGAGTCTGGATGCGTGCGGCGACAGCCTCGAGGTACACCTCGACCTCGGATCGGTCGAGACCCCGGAGCACAGTTCGGAACTGGGCGCGCCGGATCTCGGCTGCGCTGATCTCGGATGCCATCCAGGTCTAGAAGATAACGGTCGTCAGC
>JAKEHF010000034.1 GCA_022615295.1 Actinomycetota bacterium
AGCCGCCAGAACCCGTCTGATCGACCCCACCGATCCCAGATTCGCCCTCCAGGCGGCCCTGCTCGCCTTCATAGTTGTGGTCCATGCCGATCCCCGTCGCGCGGTCGCCGGCGCCGTGATCGCCATCGTCGGTCTGGCGGTCAGGGGGCTGATCGTCAAGCCCTGGTTCTGGTGGATGGTGACCGCCTTGATGACCGTCTGGTATCTCTGGGAGTGGCCGCTCCTCGACAACCATGTGGCCCTCTCTGTGTACTGGGCGGGCGCGGTGGGCATCTCCCTCACCGGTGCGGATTGGCGAGCGAGTCTGGCGTCCCTGGGGAGATGGATGATCGTCGTCGTCTTCACCCTGGCCGTCTTTTGGAAAGTGGTGTCTCCCGAGTTCCTCGACGGCCGGTTCTTCGAGTGGACCCTGGTCGTCGACCCCCGGTTCGTCCCTCTGGCCAGCGGTCTGGGGATGGACACCGGGGCATTGGAGGCCAACCGGGCGTTGGTCGCCTCCGGGATGGAGGGGTCGCTTGCCGCGGGAGCCGCCATCCCCGCCGCCGCCCAGATCCTCACCTGGGGGACGCTGGTCGTCGAGAGCGCGGTGGCGGCGCTCTGGGCGCTAGGGGAGAGGGTGGGTGTATGGCGTCATCTCGTCCTAGCACTATTCGCCGTGATCACCTATGTCATCGTCCCGGTCGCCGGTTTCGGCTTCATGCTCCTGGTGATGGGCGTGGCCACGGTGACCACGACAAAGGCCCGTCTTGCCTACGCCCTGGGGGCCGTGGCCCTGATCGTCTACTCGACGGTGTGGACCTCGCTCGTCTTGGGGTGATCTTTGATTCCGTCGACTCAATTACGCACGGTGGTTGCCGATGTAATCTTGTGAAGTCGTGGTGGGCCAAACCTTGAGTGAGTTCGACCGTTTCGCCCTACGCGCAGCCGGGTTTGACAGGCTCGAGGACATGCATGCCGTGGTCATGGGTGGCGCCGGGTTCCTCGGCTCCCATATCTGCACCTGGCTGGTCGATTGTGGGGCCCGGGTCACCTGTCTCGACAATCTGATCACTGGCCGCCCTGACAACGTGGCCCATCTGCTCGATCGCAAGAGCTTCCGACTCATCGATTACGACGTCACCGACTTCATCCATGTCGCCGGAAGGGTCGACTATGTACTCAACTTCGCCTCCCCGGCCTCGCCTGTCGACTATCTGAAATGGCCGATCCACACCCTAAAGGTCGGCGCCTTTGGCACCCACAAGGGTCTCGGGCTTGCCCTTGAGAAGGGCGCCGTGTTCCTCCTCGCCTCAACCTCCGAGGTCTACGGCGACCCCAAAGTGAACCCGCAGCCGGAGAGCTATTGGGGCAACGTCAACCCGATAGGACCTAGAGGCGTCTACGACGAGGCAAAGCGATTCGCCGAGGCGATGACTCTCGCGTATCACCGGGAGCACGGGTTGGCCACTCGGATCGTGCGCATCTTCAACACCTACGGTCCCCGGATGAGAGTCAACGACGGCCGAGCGGTGCCCGCCTTCTTCAAGGCGGCGTTGGAGAACCGTCCACTCCCAGTCCATGGAGACGGTCTTCAGACGAGATCGCTGTGCTACGTCGATGACGAGGTGGAAGGCATCCTCCGTCTGCTCCTCTCCGACGAGACCCACCCGGTGAACATCGGGAACCCTGAGGAGGTGACCGTCCTCGAGTTGGCCGAGACCATACAAGAGGTGGTCGGCAACTACCCGGGCATCGAGTTCATCCACCGTCCAACCGACGACCCGACGGTACGCTGGCCCGATGTGACCCGGGCGGAAGAGATCCTCGGATGGAAGGCGCAGATCCCCCTCCGGGAGGGGTTGGAGCGCACGCTTCCCTGGTTCAGACAGCTGGTCGGCTGACAGCACTCCCGACCACTGCTCAGCATGTCTGAAACGTCGTAAGACCGGGGACGGCGATGACGATGAGTCATCATTGCCGTGGTGACCGAGTCATCCCCCTCACCCGGACTGGCGACCTCCCGCCCGGTCTTCGAGACCCTGGTGGTTTGGTGCTTGTCTGGTCTGCTCGGCGTCGGCCTCGTCGCCTTGGCGGCGGCGATGCTCGGGGTCATGGAGCCGTGGCTGGTCTGGCCCTTGGGTCTCCTGGCGACGATGGGTCTGACCAGACTGGCCCCCAGGACCGCCATCCCTGGCCCCATGTCACTCGGCACGGTCCTGGCCATCGTCTTGGCGACCGGCGTGATCGTGCTCGGGTGGCTGGCCCCACACGAGCACTTCCTGGGGATCCGTGACCCGGGGACCTATGTGGCCACCGCCTCTTGGATCGCCCGCCAGGGGACACTGGCCATGGAGGTGTCGGTGCCCGGTGTCGACCCCGAGACGGTGGTATATTCCAGTGTGGGGTTCCCCTCCGTCGGGGCTCCGGCGACGCTGAGACCACAGTTCCTCCATCTCTTCCCCAGCATCCTGGCCCTGGTCGGTTCCACCTTTGGGCTCTCGGCGATGTACCTGGTCAACCCGGTGATCGCCGGCATCGCAGTGCTCGCCTTCTTCGCTTTCGCCCGACGAATGCTCGGCGAGACACAGGGGTCACTGGCAACACTGCTGGTGGTCCTCACCCTGCCCTTCCTCTACTTCTCGAGGGCCCCATTCACCGAGTTGACTTCCATGGCCTTCGTGTTCGGAGGGCTGTGGCTGCTCGGCGTGGCGGTCGGCTCGGGTTCGAGACGATTCGGCTATCTCGGTGGTCTGGTGCTCGGAGGAGCAACTGTCGCCCGGATCGATGGTGTCATCGTGCTGGTGGGCTTGGTCGCCTACGTCACCTGGCTCGACGTCTCATCTCCCGAGGACCAGGCGACCCCCATCCTCGGTGGTGCCGTGGTCGCGGGTCTGCTTATGGCGGGGGTGGGGATGGCCAACGGGTTGATCTATTCCCCGGTCTACATAGCCGATCACGCCGAGTTCATCGGCGCCGCGGCCCTGGCCATCCTGGTGCTGCGTCTCATGGGGGCGAGACCGGCCGAGCCGGTGCGGAGCCTGCTGCGGAGGAACCGGCAGGGACTGGCCACCGTGGTGACCGTGGGACTCGGGTTGTGGCTGGCTTACGCATGGCTGGTGAGACCCTTCGTGGAGGCCCCGACCAGATCGGACATCTATGCCATTGCCGGGCTCCAGGAGCAGGCGGGAGTGGCCGTCGAACCGCTCCGCACATACGCCGAGCTGAGCGTGCACTGGCTCGTCTGGTACCTGGGCATCCCCCTGGTGGGTTTGGGCCTGCTCGGTCTCGTGGTCGGTGTCAGACGTGTCCTCTCCAAGGGTGATCCCGACCAGGGCCCTTTCGTCGCCTTGAGCGCCGTCGCCATCGTCACATACCTCTTCCGGCCATCGATCAACCCCGACCACATCTGGGCTATGCGGCGCTTCCTCCCCATCGTCATCCCCGCCCTCATCGTCTTCGGCTGTTTGGTCGTGGCGAGGCTCGCCGGGCGGCACAGCTTGGTGCGAGGTGTCGTGACGCTCCTGTTGGCGATTCCCATCCTGCTCACCTCCATCCCCGTGGGCCTCGACCCCGAGTTCGAGGACGGTGGGGCCACGGTCGAGGCGATATGTGGCGGTCTCGGAGCGGAGGCGGTGGTCCTCTTCACCGGCCCATCGGCCCGGGCCTTGTCCGACTCGCTGATGCCCCTGCTGCGGGGATGGTGCGGTGTTCAGGCCATGGCCCAACCACCCGATACCACGCTCGACGAAGAGGATGTGAGGGAGATCTCATCCCAGATCCCGGAGGACGCACGTTTGTGGGTGATCGGAAGCGACATCGGCGGGGACCGGATCACCCTCGTCTCCCACACCTTCTCGTATCTGGAGGGGACCCTCTTCGAGCCGCCGCAGGTATGGAACGAGTTGGTGGTGGATCTGGCCGCGACCAGTCCACGGGATTGACGAAGTGAAGACCAAGACGTCTGAGGATGGCGCAGCCGATCCCGCAACGATCGCTCGGCGGTCTCGACTCACCCGTCTGGTCTTCTGGCTCGTGGTCGGGTTGGGTGCGGCGACCAGCGTCTTCGTGCTCGCCCGGACCGACGACGACCCGGTGGAGACGATGTTGTCGGCGTGGCCGGTCATACTCGGCGCCGCCGTTCTCTACGTCATAGGGATGACCCTCGATGCCATCGCCTGGAGCCGGCTGTTCACGGAGGACCGGCGGGCCCTCGCTCTCGGTTTCATCCTCTCCCAGCCCGTCAAATACATGCCGGGAGGGTTCGCCCAACCCCTCGGTCAGATGGCTCTGGCCGTGGAGACCATCGGCCGGACCTCTCCCGTCCTCGTTGCCTTCCCGGTGCACGTGCTGATCAACGTCGTAGCTGCCACGACGCTCGGCGCTCTCGTCTTGTTCGTCGCCGACGTCCCCGGCTGGGCACGCTGGCTGGTGATCCTGACGCCCCTGGTCTGGATCCTGCTCGATCGTCGCTGGATGGGAACGGTCCTCGAGTACTTGGGGAGAAGGGTCCCCAGGTTGCGTGTGGACGCCGGTGTGCCCAGCCAGGGTCTGATCAACCGGTCGTTTGGCTTCGCCCTGGCCGGCCACGGCCTCATGTTCCTCAGCTTTGGGGTGCTCACCGATGACGCGATAGGCGGCTGGTCGGTCATCCAGCTTGCCATCGTCTACGCCATCGCCTGGCTCGTCGGCTACGTGGTGATCCCTTCACCCGCTGGTCTCGGCGCCAGGGAGGCCGCCCTGTTGGCGCTCCTCGCCGGCACCCTGACGGCTTCCGAGGTGATCGCCGTGGCCACGGTCCACAGGGTCATGACCATGATCTGTGAGCTGGGGATGATGGGTGTGGCCGTGTTGCTGGCCCGACGGCGTCCGACCATCCCCGGGATCGAGGCTCAGGACAGCTTCGGGCCGGGTTCGCCGACCGGAGTGTGAATGAACAGCGGATAGGTGCTCAACATGAGCGCCGAGAAAACCGCCAGCTCCACCGTGTCCGCCAAGAGCGTCACGATCGCCAGATGCAGGCCCACTCCGAGGGCAATGGCCGGCTTGCGATAGCGGGGCAGCCACAAGGCGAAGGCCAGAAAGACCTCGACCACGATGGTCAAGATGGCGACGGTGACCAGCACGTCTCTCCGTGCCAGGACGCCGGGCAGGCTGATCAAGCCGCGGTCGAGGACGCCGGCGAGGGCGAGGCCGGACAGGAAGTCGTCGTTGATCTTGCTGATCCCCGAGAAGAAGTAGACGATCGACACCTGGAGCATCAGCAGGAGGAGGGTCCACCTCGGCACGACACGTCCAATTCGGGCTCCGCCGGCGGCGACTGCGAGGAGGAGGACCATCCACGCCATTAGGTAGAGGTGATTGCTGTAGGTCTGACGGTCGAGGGCCAGCATCACGGCCAGACATCCGACGAGACACGGCGCGGTGACGCCCAAACGCCATCCGACGGTCACCAACAAGGCGCTGGCGGCCCAGAGGCCGACCAGGGTCCAAGCCAGGGCGGGTGTCGGGTCGGGCATCCAGTCGAACAGCGGCATCCGTAGCACCTCGGGCTCGGCGAGACGAAGCAGGACGGGGAGCGCGACCCAAGCTCGAACGAAGGCTGCAGCCCCCACGACCATGCGGGTGATCCTCAGCGTGTCCGGTCTGACCGGCACCATGAGAGCGCTCAGCATCGCCATTCGCCCCCTGCCCAGCGGACGGCAACGGCCCCGGGGATCACCAAACACAAGTGGGGCGGGACGGTCTCCTCCAGGGGCAGGTCCCCCCGGGGCCGGGCGAGGATGCTCTCCAAGGGGACCATCACCGGACCTTCTGCGGTGTCCACCGTGAACTCGACCTGGGTGTGATAGGCGAACATCTGCCAGGCGAAACGCCGAGCCCGTTGAGACTCACCGAGGCTCGAGACGGGTATCACCAGCTGGACCAAGAGGAAGAGACCGAGACAGACCGCGGCGACGCCCGGTCTCCACCGCCAGCCCCCCGGGTTTTCGTCGGTTCGCGCAGACGACGCGGTGTCGGCTCCGTTGTCAGTCATCGCCCTCGCCGCAGGATCGAGGTCTGCTCGGGATAGGGCAATGTCGGGGTCAGACCCCGGTACACCTCCTCGACCAGACCCGAGCTCGATATCGCCGCCCGGTAGCGACGACGTCGCGAGTTGTCGAAGACGATGATCCCGTCGGGCGCCAGATGGCCCTTCGCCACCTCGAGACACGCCTCGCGGGCCCGGCCGTCGATCACTATCAGGTCGAACAAGCCGCCTTCCCGGGTCATCTGGGTCACATATCGGCCGAAGTCGAGGTTCTTGAAGCCCTCCTTGGAAGAGGGGACCGTGGGTCGTGGGCTGGGCTCCGCCTCCACGAGCAGCAGCCTCACATTGTGGAATCCGGCGACTGAGGCCATGGTCGAGTCGAAGAACTGGGCGGAGTGGTCCACCGAGATCAGCCTGTCGACACGTCTCGCCAACCAGACCGTGCTGGCTCCGGCTCCCCATTCGAACGCCGAGGTGGTGTTCCTGGCCGACAACCAACTCTCGATCCGGTCGATGGCCCGATAGGTCCACCAAGGGATGTCGAGACCGGCCAGGGCCGCCGGGTCATGGACGAGAGTGAGGGTGTGTGCCCAGTGGCGAAACCGGCGCCCCAGAGGTGGTGGCTCCCGGAGGAAGCCGAGACGTCTCAGCAACGTCCCCACCGATCGTGCCATCGACGCGTAGAGCCTCTTAAGGAGTCCCAACGGGGTCGGCTTCATGAGACTGAGTTTGGCGGTCGTCGTCCTCATCGCCGGGAACCTCGCACTACTTTCTGGGCGTGTCCTGGTCGGATCTCGGTGGGTGGTGGCTGGAGGAGATCGCCGGTGACCCTGCCTACGAGACGGTGGTGACCCCGCTGCTCCTGGAGATCCTGGCCCCGGAGTCTTCTGGTGTCTATCTGGACCTGGGATGCGGGGAGGGCAGGGTGATGCGAGCCGTCATCGAGAGCGGGTCCCGCGTCATCGGTCTCGATCTGAATCACCACCTGGCGCGTCTGACCACGCCGTCCCTCGTGGGGCGGCTGCCGACAATCCCCATCGCTGATTCCATGGTCGACGGTGCCTACGCCGTTCTCGTGCTCGAGCATCTGGCGGATATCGACGAGCTGTTCGCCGAGACGGCCCGTGTCGTCCGCTCCGGCGGCGTGATGGCGGTGGTAATGAACCATCCGATGTGGACGGCGCCCGGCTCAATGCCGGTGACAGACGGCGAGGGCGAGCCCTTGTGGCGGCCGGGGGCGTACATGGACCCGGGCAGTTCAGCGGTGGACGCGGCCGACAGCCAGGTCGTGTTCCACCATCGCAGCCTGGCTGACCTGCTCACCCTGGCGGCCGGCGCCGGGTGGGCCCTGGAGCACATGATCGAGCGCACCCATCAGGACACGGTGGAGGTCCCCGAGGTGCCCCGCCTCCTGGGCTGTCGCTGGCGCCTCCTACCCTGAGGGGTGATGTTCGAGAGGCCGAAGCCATCCGAGATCCCGGCCCAGCCCGGGGCCTACATGTTTCGTGACCGTCACGGGAAGGTGATCTACGTCGGCAAGGCGAAGAGTCTGCGCAGCCGGGTGACCTCCTATTTCGGGGTGGGTCTCCACCCCCGCACCCAGGCCATGGTGGACAGCGCCCGCACGGTCGACTGGATCCTCACCGAGACCGAGGTGGCCGCCCTCATGCTCGAGTACTCGCTGATCAAACAGCACCGGCCCCGGTTCAACATCAAGCTGGTCGACGACAAGTCCTATCCGTATCTGATGATCACCCGGTCACAGGAGTGGCCCCAGGCACTGGTGGTGCGTGGCAAGAAGCGCAAGGGCAACGAGTACTTCGGCCCCTACGCCCACACCTACGCCATCCGCAAGACCCTCGACCAGCTCCTCCGCACCTTCCCGGTGCGCACCTGCTCGAACGGCCTCTTCGAGCGGCAGAGGGCCCAGGGACGGCCCTGTCTCCTGTATCACATCGAGAAGTGCTCCGGGCCCTGCATCAGGGCGGTCGAGCCGGCCGACTACCAGGACATGGTCGACGGGCTGGCCGCCTTCCTCAATGGCGATACAGATGGGGTGATCGCCGACCTGGAGAGTCAGATGTGGACGGCTGCGGAGAGGGAGGAGTACGAGCTCGCCGCCCGTTACCGGGACCGCACCGACGACGTTCGCAGGGCGATGCTGCGTCAGGAGGTGGTCACCGAGCGACCCGAGGACTTCGATCTCATCGCCTTCCACGGTGACGAGCTGGAGTCGGCGTTCCAGGTGCTCAACGTGCGCCGGGGGAGGGTGGTGGGCCGCCGGGGGATCGTCGTCGACCGTGTCGAGGATCTCACGGACCCCGAGTTGATGAGCCGGGTGATCAGGGAGCTCGACGGGGACGAGCGGCCCCCTCGGGAGGTGCTGGTGGTGGTCGAGCCCGATGAGATGGGTCTGGTGAGCGAGTGGCTGTCGGAGCTGCGGGGGAGCCGGGTGGAGGTCAGGGTTCCCCAAAGGGGAGCCAAACGCCGGCTCATGGAGACCACTGCAACCAACGCCGCCGAGGCTTTCGCCAGACACCGGTTGAGCAGGCAACGTGATCACAATGCCAGGGCCAGGGCGCTGAGATCGCTCCAGGAGGTCCTCGGTCTGGTGGACCCGCCGTTGCGGATCGAGGCGTTCGACGTGTCAACCCTCCAGGGGACATCGACGGTCGCCTCGATGGTGGTGCTCGAAGACGGTTTGCCCAAGAGGAACGACTACCGCAGATTCAGGATCCGCAATGTGGCCGGTCAGGACGACTTCGCCTCAATGGAGGAGACGGTGCGACGGAGGTTCAAGGCCTATCTCCGGGAGCGGGAGCGCCCCACCGCCGAGCAGGGTCGGTTCTCCTACCCCCCGGGTCTGGTCGTCATCGACGGTGGCGCCGGCCAGCTGGGGAGGGCGGTGAAGGTGCTCGACGATCTCGAGCTGGACATCCCGGTCATCGGTCTTGCGAAGAAAATGGAGGAGGTCTACATCCCGGGCAGACCCGAGCCGTTGCGCATCCCCCGCGACGCCGAGGCCCTCTACCTCCTGCAGCAGGTGCGGGACGAGGCCCATCGTTTCGCTATCACCTATCACCGTCAGTTGCGCTCGAAGACCATGGTCGACTCGGTGCTCGATGAGGTTCCCGGTGTGGGCCCGAAACGCAAGAAGGACCTCTTGAAACGTTTCGGCTCGCTGAAGAAGATACGTCAGGCCGGCGTCGAAGAGCTGGCCGAGGTGGTCCCCGAGCCGGTGGCCGCCGACCTGTACGCTGCCCTCCACGGCTGAGCAGGCAGAGATGGACCAAGCCGCAATCGACGCCCCCCACGTCCTCGTCGTAACCGGGTTGTCAGGCGCCGGGCGCTCCACCGCCGCCAAGATCCTCGAAGACCTCGACTACGTGGTCATCGACAACCTGCCCCCCGCCCTGCTCGAGCAGGCGGTCAAGTCACACGACATCCCCAACGAGCACAAGCACCTCGCCGTGGTCATCGACTCCCGGGGCGGTCTCCCCATGGAGGAGATCAAGCAGGCGATGATCGCCCTGGAGCGGGATAGCGTGGTGAGCCGGATCGTGTTCCTCGATGCCGACGACGACGTGATCGTCGGCAGATACGAGGAGAACCGCCGGCCCCACCCCTTGGGCATGGCCACCATCACCGAGGCCATAGCCGCCGAGCGGGGGATGCTCGAGGAGCTGCGGGAGATGGCCGACGTGATCATCGACACCTCGAGTCTCAACGTCCACGAGCTGAGACAACGGATAACCGATCTCTTCAGCGAGAGCCAGGCGGTACGACCCACCCGGGTCTCCATCCGGTCCTTCGGCTTCAAGCACGGGGTTCCCCGGGACCTCGACCTCCTTTTCGACGTCCGGTTTCTCCCCAATCCCCACTGGGTCCCCGAGCTCAGGGACCAGGTGGGCACCGACCCCGGCGTCAGGGAGTACGTGCTCGGCGCAGATGGCGCCAAGGAGTTCCTCGACCGGGTGGACGACCTGCTCGAGTTCCTCCTCCCCAGGTTCCAGGCGGAGGCGAAGTCCTATCTCTCCATCGGGATCGGCTGTACCGGGGGTCATCACCGCTCGGTGGCGATAGCCGAGGAGCTGGCATCCCGGCTCTCCCGTCACGGTGTGGAGGCGGCCGTCGTGCACCGGGACGTCACTCGGTGAAGACGCAGACACAGACCCAGCTCGAGCCGCTTCTCCTCGACCCCGAGGGCCCGGCGGTGGTCGCCATCGGTGGGGGCCACGGTCAGGCGGCGGCTCTGGAGGCGATACAGACCTACGCCGGTGAGATCGCCGCATTGGTCACCGTGGCCGACGACGGGGGATCGTCGGGCCGGCTCACCCCACTGGGCATCCCCCCACCGGGGGACGTGAGGAGATGTCTCCTCGCCCTCACCCCCGAGCCCTCACTGTGGTCGGAGCTGTTCGCACACCGTTTCCAGGGCGCCGACGTCGCCGAGCACTCGTTGGGAAATCTCATCCTCGCCGCCCTCACCGACATGTTCGGAGACTTCGCCTCGGCGGTGGCCACGGCCGAGCGGATGCTGGGCGCCCTGGGCCGGGTGATACCGGTTGCCGATCACCCGGTCACCCTTCGTGCCACGATCGAAGACGAGGTCGTCGTCGGACAGATGGCGATAACCAGGGCCAGGGGGCGGATCACCGACCTGACCATCGACCCAACCGACACCATGGCGAGCCGGATGGCGCTCGAAGCGGTAGCTGGGGCCGACCAGGTGGTGATCGGTCCGGGGAGTCTCTACACGTCACTGATCTCCGCTCTCAAGGTCCAGATGCTGGCCCCCTCGGTGCTGGACGCGAAGGCCCAGAAGGTCTTCGTACTCAATCTCGTCACCCAGGACGGCGAGACGTTGGGGATGAGCGGCGCCGACCATCTCCATGCCCTCCAGGCGATGGCCGGTGTGGTCGGCCCAGGGGTGGTGGTGGTCCACGACGGGCCTCTCGACGTCCCCGAGGGCCACGATCGGGTGAGTGTCGACGCCGAGAACGCCGTTCCCTACGGGTGGACGGTGGTGGCCGCCGATGTCGCCGACCGTCACGCCGAGTGGCCGGCACACGACCCCATCCTCCTCGGAAGGGTCCTCGAGGAGCTGACCCGGGCGTGACCAGCGGAAACCGGTATCTCACCCTGGACGACGTCGACGTCTCGGGTCTCAGCGTCCTGGTCCGGTCCGATCTCAACGTCCCCCTCGACCGGGGTCGGGTGGCGGACGACTTCCGGATCCGGGCCGCCCTGCCCACGCTGGAGACCCTGGTCGCACGGGGGGCAACCGTCACCGTCTGCTCGCATCTGGGGAGGCCCAAAGGCGCCGACTCGGCATACTCGATGCGACCGGTGGCGGAGAGGATTGCGGAGCTGACCGAGGTGGAGGTCAGGTTCTTGGCGGGAAGCACACGCGGGATCACGGTGCTGGAGAACACCCGATTCCTCCCCGGAGAGACCGAGAACGACCCGGTCACGGCGAACAAGCTGGCTGCCGGTCACGATCTGTTTGTCGAGGACGCCTTCGGCTCGGTGCATCGCGCCCATTCCTCCACCGTCGGTGTTGCCGAGATGGTGCGCTCCGTGGCCGGGCCGCTGCTCCATGCCGAGCTCGAGGCCCTGGGACGTTTTCTCGGTGAGCCGGACCAGCCCTATGTGGTGGTCCTCGGTGGCGCCAAGGTCTCAGACAAGATCGAACTGATCCAGAACCTCCTCCCCAAGGTCGACCTGATGCTGATCGGCGGGGGCATGTGCTTCACCTTCCTGCGGGCCATGGGCTATGAGGTCGGCGCCTCCCTGGTGGAGGAGCCGTTGCTGGCCGAGGTCGAGGCGATGCTCGAGGTCGACCGTGACGTCGACAAGATCCATGTGCCCGGCGACGTGGTCGTGGCCGACCGGTTCGCCGCCGATGCGGTGACGAGAACTGTCGACGTCTCCTCGATCGGATCCGGTGAGATGGGTCTCGACATCGGACCCGCCACCGCCTCCCGATTTGCCTCGATGGTCGTCGACGGGGCCAGTGTCTTCTGGAACGGGCCCATGGGTGTCTTCGAGTGGGAGGCCTTCCGGGCGGGCACCGAGACGGTGGCTCGGGCGATGGGGGAGTGCCCCGGCTTCACGTGTGTCGGAGGCGGCGACACGGTGGCCGCGATCCGTCTCCTCGGTCTCGAAGGCACGATCTCGCATCTCTCCACGGGTGGTGGGGCCGGTCTCGAGCTGCTCGAAGGGCGGATTCTCCCCGGTGTGGCGGTTCTGGAAAGATGGGTCACGTGAGCGACCGGAGGCCGCTGATGGTCGGCAACTGGAAGATGAACGCCAACCATCTCGAGGCCATCCAGATGGTCCAAAAGCTCTCTTACCGTCTCGACCCCGGTGACTACGACCGAGTCGACGTGGTGGTGGCGCCGGCATTCACGGCGCTTCGCTCGGTGCAGATCGTCATCGAGCAGGATCACATGCCAATCGGGCTCGGCGCCCAGGATGTCCACTGGGAGCCGGAGGGCGCCTACACCGGTGAGGTCTCGGCTCCGATGCTCGCCAAGCTCGGCGTGGGTCATGTAATCGTCGGCCACTCAGAGCGAAGACAGATGTTCGGAGAGACCGACGAGACCGTGAATCGGAAGACACGGGCCGTCCTCGACACCGGGATGGTCCCCGTCGTCTGTGTGGGGGAGAACCTCGGTGAGCGTGAGGAGGGACGGGCCGAGGAGGTCGTGATCGGCCAGGTTCGAGCAGGTCTCAACCGCAACCTCGGCATCGGCTCGGTCGTCGTGGCCTACGAGCCGGTGTGGGCCATCGGCACCGGGAGGAACGCTCTACCCGACGACGCCGGGGTCATGGCCGAGATGATCAGAGAGACCATGAGGGACATGGCCGACACCGATGTCGCCGAGGGAACCCGCCTGCTCTACGGGGGGTCCGTGAACGCCGGGAACATCAAGGACTTCATGGCCAAGCGTCATGTGGACGGCGCCCTGGTCGGCGGGGCCTCGCTCGACCCCGACTCTTTCGCCGCGATCGTCAGGTACTTCCGGTGACCCGGACGCTGATCCTCCTCCGTCACGGTGAGTCCACCTGGAACCTGGAGAATCTCTTCACCGGCTGGAGCGACGTCGGTCTCACCGAGCGTGGCGAGGAGGAGGCCCGTGAGGCGGGTCGTCTCATCAAGGAGGCGGGGTTGACCCCGGACCATCTTCACACCTCGGTGTTGCGCAGGGCGATAGACACCGCAGACCTGGCGATTGCCGAGGCCGGTTGGGGGGAGCTGCCCACCACGCGGTCGTGGCGTCTCAACGAGCGTCACTATGGGGCCCTGCAGGGGCTCGACAAGAAGGAGACCGCGGCCCGTTACGGCGACGAGCAGGTCTTGGCATGGCGTCGGTCGTATGACGTGCGACCTCCAGCCCTCGACCCCGACGACCCCCGTCATCCCGGCCACGACCCTCTCTACGCCGAGGTCGACCCCGAGGACCTCCCTGCCACGGAGTGTCTAGCCGACGTGGTGGCACGGATGATGCCCTACTGGGAGGGGGTAATCGCCCCCCAGCTACGCGAGGGCCTGGTCCCCCTCGTAGTTGCCCACGGCAACTCGCTGCGAGCCCTTGTCAAGGGTCTCGACGACATCGGTGACACCGAGATCGTGGGGGTCAACATCCCCACTGGAATCCCCCTCGTCTACACCCTCGATGAGGATCTGCGACCGGTGTCCTCCGGCTATCTCGGTGACGAGGAGGCGGCTCGGGCAGCCGCTGAGGAGGTGGCCAAACAGGCCGGTTAGAGGTTAGGAAACGGGCCACTGGTAGGCTTTCCCACCCGTGAGGTTCCTGTCTGCCCTGGCCATCGTCTTCCACGTCATCCTGTCGCTGGCAGTGATCGCTCTCGTTCTTCTCCACTCGGGCCGGGGTGGCGGTCTCTCCGACGTGTTCGGCGGTGGGATCTCCACATCGAGCCTCAGCGGATCGACGGTGGTTGAGCGGAACCTCGACCGAATAACGGTCATCGTTGGGGTGCTCTTCGGGATCAGCACCTTCGCTCTGACCTTCCTCTTGAGCTGACCCCGGCTATAGAATCTCCCGGCCCCGTCGGAGTGGCGGAATTGGAAGACGCGCCAGGCTAAGGACCTGGTGGGGTTTATAGCCCCGTGGAGGTTCGAGTCCTCTCTCCGACACCAGCCGAGTTCCGCCACTCCTTTCGTGGCGCCGTGTTGGATGGACGCACCGTGGCTGAGGACCTGGTGGGGTGTATAGCCCCGTGGAGGTTCGAGTCCTCTCTCCGACACCGACAAAACGCACTGACCACACGCGTCCGGACGCGAAACCTCCAGCAGGTGTCCCGATGGTCAGGGAAGCATGTAGACGAACGTATCTACGCTCTAGTAGACTGCTGGCGATGAGTACCACGATACGGGTGAGTGAGGAGACTCGGGACAGACTCGCATCGTTGGCGACCACCACCGGGCGACCGATGACGAGAGTCCTGGATGACGCGGTCGAAGCCTTGGAGCGGAAGGTGTTCTTCGACAGGTTCAATCGCCGCTACCAGGAATTGCGCGAAGACTCTGCTGCTTGGTCTGAGATCGAACAGGAGCGCCGGGTTGAGGAAGGTGCGCTGGGAGACACCTCCGAGTGACGCCTCGTCGGGGCGAGGTCTGGCTGGTCGACTTCGGTGAGCCGGTAGGTCGGGAGCAAGCAGGCATTCGTCCCGCCGTGGTCGTATCGACCGACGCACTCAACGAGGGGCCGGCCGGCGTCGTCCTCGTTCTCCCGGTCACCTCTGCCCGACGTGACCTGCCCTCGCATATCGAGATCGAACCCGGAGAGTCGGGTCTCGACCATCCCAGCTATGCCAAATGTGAGGATGCGAAGTCTGTCTCGGAGCGGAGGCTCATCGATCGACTCGGCGTCGTCGAGCCAGAACCCCTATTCGAGATCGGACGAGTGCTCCGATACCTGCTCGAGCTCTGATCCCTCGGGAAACCCCACCCGGCGTAAAAGACATCACCAGCGTGGAATATTGCCGATCCCGCCCGTCCCGAGCATCTCTACGATGCCGAGGTGTCCTTGCGAATCGTGGCGGTTCGTTACGACGCTCTCGACCCGGAGGCCTTGGGCCTGTTCTGGGCCGGGATGCTCGGTCGAGAGATCGTCGAGGAAGCCAACGGAGTGCTGTTGCCCGGTACCGACACTCAGATCGGGCTTCGGTTCGTCGCGGCCACTACGGAGACGTCCGGGCGGAACCGCCTGCATCTCCACCTAACCAGTGCCACAACGGAGGAGCAACGGCGCAAGGTAGAGACGGTGTTGAGACTTGGGGGTCGTCGCTTCGGCACGAAGCCGCTGCCAATGGGTCGCGACTCCATCTTTCTGGCCGATCCTGGCGGCAACGAGTTTTGTGTGATCGAACCAGGCAACGGCTACCTCGCCGGCACTGGACTTCTCGGCGAGTTCACGTGCGACGGCACACGGGAGGTCGGTCTGTTCTGGCGCGACGCACTCGAGTGGCCGCTCGTGTGGAATCAGGGTAAGCAGATCGCCATCCAGTCCCCACAGGGAGGCACGAAGATCTCATGGGACAGTTGGCACCCCACCCGCAAGAACGGGGGAAACCGGCAGGAATTCGATCTCGCGGCACCGGAGCCCGCTGTGGAGGCCGAACGACTGGTGGCCCTGGGTGCGACGGTTCTGGGCGACCGAGACGAAGGCACTGGGCTGGCCGATCCCGACGGGAACGGGTTTTCGATCACCTCGGCCGATGACATGTAACCGGAGGCGCT
>JAKEHF010000194.1 GCA_022615295.1 Actinomycetota bacterium
GAACACCGCGAAGAAGGCGTCGCCCTCGTTCTTGACCACCACCCCGCCGTGGTCCTCCACGGCCCCGGCCACCAGGCTGTCGTGTCTCTCCAGAGTGGGCACCCACTTCTCGCCGACGCTCGAGACGATCCTGGTGGAGCCCTCGATGTCGGTGAACAGAAAAGTGACGGTCCCCGTCGGCAGCGACCGTTCCATGCCCCGCCTCAGCCGTGGGTTGGGAAGCCTAAGTCGACGCCACGATGGATCGGATCGGCCCATCGCGAGATGACGACCTTTTGGCGCGTGTAGAAGTGAACCCCCTCGGGACCATAGATCGCGTGACTGCCGAAGATCGAGCTCTTCCAGCCGCCGAAGGAGTAGAAGGAGAGCGGGACAGGTATGGGAACGTTGATGCCGACCATGCCAACTTGGATCTCCCGCTGGAACTTGCGGGCGGCGCCACCGTCGTTGGTGAAGACGGCGGTCCCGTTGCCATAGGGGTTGGCATTGATGAGGGCGATGGCGTCCTCGAAATGGTCCATCCTCACCGTGGACAGGACCGGTCCGAAGATCTCGTCGGCGTAGATACGCATCCCCGAGGTCACCCGGTCGAAGAGCGTGGGTCCGAGGAAGAAGCCGGCCTCGTGACCTTCGACCACGATGTCACGCCCGTCCACCACGAGCGTGGCGCCCTCTGAGACCCCACTCTCCACATAGCCACGCACCTTGTCCAGGTGCTCACGTGTGATCAAAGGGCCCATCTCGGCGCCGGGTTGGTCCCCGGGTCCCACGGTGAGCTTCTCGATACGCGTCGAAATGCCCTCGATCATCTGGTCACCGGCGTCGCCCACGGTCACCACTGCCGAGATCGCCATGCATCGCTCGCCGGCCGATCCGTAACCCGCCGAGACGGCGGCATCCGCGGCCAGATCGATGTCGGCGTCGGGGAGAACGATCATGTGGTTCTTGGCACCGCCCAACGCCTGGACACGCTTTCCGTTTCTGGTCCCGGTCTCGTAGATGTAGCGGGCGATCGGGGTCGAGCCGACGAATGAGACGGCGCTGACACCGGGATGGGTGAGGATGGCGTCGACGGCCTCCTTGTCCCCGTGTACCACGTTGAAGACTCCGTCGGGGAGACCGGCCTCCGCAAAGAGCGTGGCGCATAGCTCGGAGACCGAGGGATCCTTCTCGGATGGCTTGAGGACGAAGGTGTTCCCACAGGCGATGGCGATGGGGTACATCCACATGGGCACCATCGCCGGGAAGTTGAACGGTGTGATGCCCGCGACCACCCCCAGAGGTTGTCTGATCGTGAAGGTGTCGACACCGGTCGAGACCTGTTCGGAATAGTCGCCCTTGAGCAGGTGGGCGATGTTGCAGGCGAACTCGATGACCTCGAGACCACGTTGCACCTCGCCCCGTGCATCCTCGAGCGTCTTGCCATGCTCGGAGGTGAGGACCCTGGCGATCTCGTCACGTTTCGCGGCGACAATCTCCCTGAAGGCGAACATGATGTTCTGCCGCTGGACCAGGGGCGAGTCACCCCATGTCTCGAAGGCACGGCTTGCGGCAGCGACCGCCAGATCGACGTCGTGGCCGTTGCCCATGACCACCTCAGCCGTCTGGACACCCGTCGCCGGGTTGAACACCGGCCCCACCCGGCTCGCCGACCCCGGTGTGAGGGACCCGTCGATCCAGTGGTGTACCTGTCTCATGGGAGAGACGGTACTCGGGTCGACAACGAGAGGTGCTCAGCCCTCGGCCGCGATGACATGGGTGAGACCCCAGGCCCGCACCCTGCTCACCGCGATCCGAACCGCCACCGTGTAGACGGCGCCAAACTCCTCGGGGGACCAGCCCAGGCCACGGATCGCCTCGTGGTACTTATCCAGGTAGGCGGGGATCATGTGGGCCGGAGCCAGATCGTGGTCGATACGCGCCACGCCCTCGATCGTGAGCAGCCCGCTTCCCTTGCGATCGCCACGCAGGGCCAACGCAACCTTCGGGTTGGCCTCGAGACTCCGCAGACGTGGTGTCGCGGGTCTGTTGTAGACGATGAGATCGTCACCGTCGCGAAGGAACCAGACGGGTGTGGTCTGAGGCTGACCCTCTTCGTTCACTGCGGTGAGAAAGCCCACCTCCGCGCGGTCCAAGGCCTCGATTACACGTGGATTGCCCGTCAGCATCCGGGGAAGGGTAATGGCGCATTGGGAGGCCAGGTCGGTGTCCCACGACGGTCAGAGGACGCTACGTGGTTGCGGTTCGTCGACGGCGGTCGAGACCGGACAGTCCGAGGACGGTGACGAGGAGCACCAGGACAACGGGCCACACCCAGTTGGCGGCGATCACCTCGACGGCCATGGCGTACTCGACGGTCAGTCCGAGGACCTCGGGCGCCACCATCCCGTCGTTCTCGAACGACCTCGCCCCGTAGTCGGCCTGGACACCCATCTTGGCGAAGTGGATTCCCCCGGGATCGGAGACCGGAGGATCCCCACCATCCTGTGGTGGCACCACGGTCTGCTCATCGCCCTCGGGAGACCGGTCGGCGGTGGTCGTGATGGTGGAGGTTGTCGTCGACGTGGTCGTCGAAGTCGCCTCATCGGTGGTGGTGGTCCGGGGCTCGGTGGTCGTGGTGACGTGCTCGCTGGTAGTGGTCGTGGGAGCAGTCGTTGTGGTGGTCGTCGACGCAGCCCCGAGAAGACCCCAGACCTCGACGTTGTCGACGAAGACCTCGCCGTCGAGGAGACCGTCGACGGTGAAACGGACGCCGAAGCCCTCGCTGAGGAAGCCGTCCAACGAGATGGTCCTCTTCGTGCTGTTGTCGAACAGATCGGGGACCGAGAGGATGTCGACCGTGGTCCACGACGACCCGCCGTTGTTCGTGATGTCGACGGAGAGGTTGGTGTCTCCCAGCGGGAGCACCTCGAGGAGAACGGAGTTGACCTCGTAGCAGAGCTCGGCCTCGGTGAACACCGAGGTGTCTGCGAAGCGGGCGGCGCCCACCGATGCCAGGACAAGACCCTGACTGTGGATGTGAAGGCACTGGTCCGCCACGCATCTGGAGTCCCCCATCACGTGCACTGCGCCTTGTGTGTGACCGTCATTCTCGCCGACCTCGACCCAGGGGCCATTCCAGCTCAGCGTGCCGTGGTCACCCTCGAAGTCACCCTCCTTGAACTTGTCGAGGTAGTTCCCCTCGGCGGTCGCCGACACGGACAAACCGGCCATGGTCATCATGGCCAACAGAACGACGATGGCGACGAGGGGGAATCTTCTCATGCGCTCATCGCCCTGATCACGTCGCTCACCGCCTCATCGTCACCCTCGACGTCGACCACCCTGTATCGAGGCAGGGTCACGACGAAGTAGGTCTTTGCTCCGAAACGCTGATAGACGAGCTGACCTCCGAGCCGTTCGGCGATCCGCGAGGCGACGGCCAGGCCGAGCCCGATGCTCCCGCTGAGCAAGGAGGACGTGCCCTCGTTGATGAATCGTTGGAAGAGGTCTGGGACCCGGTCCTCGGGGACACCGGGACCGTCGTCCCACACCTCGATGTCAACTGTGTCCTCGGCGGCGGACACCTCGACTCCGATCGAAGGGCCACCGTGACGCACGGCGTTGGAGACCAGATTCACCAGGATGTGGCGCAGCCGGGCACCGTCGGTGACGACCATCTCGTCGGTCGGGCTCCACCTCAACGCCAGACCCGCCCTCTCAAACGGTGTGATGGCGCTCTCGACGACGGAGGAGACTCTCGTCGGTGTCAGCTCGACCTCGAGACCCGTGCTCTCGATCCGAGATGTGGCGAGGAGGTCGTCCACCATGCGTGACATCTCTGCGGCCTCGTTGGCGATGATCTGGGCGAGCTCAGAGGTGCGGTCGTCGTGGGTGTCGTCGGTGAGGATCTCGGCGAACCCATAGATGGAGGTCAACGGTGTCCGCAACTCGTGGGACAGACCGGCGATGAACGAGTCCTTGGCGCGGCTCACGGCCCGCTCCGCCTCGATCTCGAGCTCGGTCTTGACTTTGAAATCGCGCATCTGCCTTCGGGCGATCCTCCAATAGACCACGACGGCAGTGGCGGGTATGGCAAAGGTCAGGATGAAGATGACGTAGCTGTTGACCCTGGCCGCCGCTGCGGTGTTCTCCGCTATCGCCATCTGGATGGCGTCCTGCTCTGTCTCCAGCGAATCCGACAACGCCATGTACACCTGCTCCAGAGCTGCGATCGCCTCGCCGGCCCTCGCGGCATCGCCATCCTCGAGCACCGAGTGGGTCGCCCTGACACCTTCCAAGAACTCGCCCAGATGCTCGACCGATGGGCTCCCCCCGGCGGTGGCGATGAGGATCGCCAGCTCCTCCTCGGAGACGTCGACCTGTTCCATGGCGAAGGCGAGATCGGAGTCGGTCGCCATGCCCTCGGCGTGCAGGTCGCTGAATGTGGCCGCCTGGGACAGGGCCGCACGCGCCAGCGCCGCGGTCCCGGTGGCCGAGTTGGCCCAGTGGAGCGAGGCTGCGTTGTCCGCGACCCTGGCGGCTCCAACGGAGTTGGCGAAGGTCAGGCCGGCGACGAACAAGACGAGCAGGAGGGCCGCGATCGCCCCGGCGATAACGGCTCGCCTCCTGGTCCGAGAGAGAGGTGATCCCTCCGTTCCCATGCCCATTTATCGACCGAATGGCGTCCCCACCCGCATGGGCCTTACGGTTCATTGACCGGATCAGCCCGGCGCCACCTCTGCGACGACGGGGAAGTGGTCCGAGGCAGGGCTCTGAATGACGCCGGCGTCCACGCTCGTCAGGTCGGGAGTGTGGAACACGTAGTCGATCCGGTACTTCGGGTCGGCCGAGCTCGAGGTGAGACCGTCACCCTGGCCGGCCACCTCCCAGACGTCCACCCAGCCGGCGGCCTTGAGGTCTGCGATCTGGGACCAGTCGGGTCGGGCGTTGAAGTCGCCGACGAGGACCGCCGGCTCGGCGCCGCCCCACTCGGTGAGTATCGCCTCGATTTGCGCACGATGAACCGGAAGCAGGTCTGCTTCGGGGTCGAGCTCGTGTCTCTCGGAGTCGTTGACATGCTGGAGATGGGTGGATATGAACAGCAACTCGCCTCTCTCCATCTCCAAGGTGACCCCGAGATACCCACGACGCAGCGGGGTCCCCTCCTGTGGGAGATAGGCCGTGTCAACCCCCAGTATGGGGACACGGCTGAGAACGGCATTGCCCCACACCGGGTCGCTCGTCCCGAAGAAGGCCGAATGGGGGAACCCGAGCCGCTCTTTGAGAATGGTGAGCTGATCGGTGACCCCTGTTATCAGCTGGCCCCTGGCGACCTCCTGGAGCCCGACCACGACCGCTCCCGAGTCCTCGATCACCCGGGCCAGCTCCTCGAGGTCGAATACGCCCTCGATGTCATAGCCGGAGTGGATGTTGTAGGTCATCACCCGCAGCGGGTAGACGGCCGAGGACGACCCTGCCTCCTCGCCGCCCCCGGCGCCCAGGAGACCCAGAAGGGGGAGCACGCAGGCGAGCGCGGCGAAGGTCCAAGTCTGACTGGCCACGCCGGGACGCGACGACCGGCCGGACACCACCGCCCCGAGGGCGATCAGAGCGACGACGACCACCGCGCCAACACGGACCTGGGCCTGATCGAAGCCGAGCCTCAGGTCCAGAGAGACGTAATAGAGGAGACCGAGGACGACGAACAAGGTGGCACCGCCGATCAGATAGGTGGCGGATGCGGACACACCACCCTCGTAAACGTCGGGGACCATGGCCGCCCAGAGCAAACCCGCCGCCGGCACGGCGAGGATGCTGACAATATTGAAGATGAGGGCAGGCCCCGTTGCCAGGGCGACCGTCGACACAAAGACGACCAATGCGGCGACCTGGGCGGCCCGGAACCGCTCCAGGCGCGGCACCACCAACAGGGTGACCACGTTGAGCAGGGCGATGCGGAGCTGGGCCTGCGGTCCGGCGATGCCGGCGACCTCCGACACCCACCCTTGGCTCTGCAGTATCAGGGCCTGGAAGAACAAGAACGGCCCGAATCCCAGGAGGGTCCATCCCGGGCCCCAGAGGACGCCCTGTCTCTCCGCGGCCGGGCAGGCCCAAAGGACGTAGAGTGTGCCCACGCCGAGGGCGAGCACCACGGCGATGGCCCCGGGGCCCTCCTGATGGGCGAGGTCGAGGCTGAGACCCATCCCTTTGATCGCCCCATCGACGGCGAGACCGAGAAGCACCCCTCCCACGAGGGTGGCCCGACCCATGCTTGCCAGCAGCGGCAGCAGCCCGACAAAGGCCATGGTTCCCACCGCCGACATCCAGAAGTCGATCGCCGGCGACTCCGAGACCTGGAGATAGGCCCGGGTGAGGACCAGTACCCAGACCCCGGTCCACACCGCGCCACGCACCGTCAGCCAACGGGAGAGCACCGGGAACAGAATCGCCAGTAGAAACGGCGCCAGGGCTATGGGGACGAGGTCGAGCGTGCCGATGCCCAGGGTGTCACGGAGGTACCAGGTGATCGACCCGAAGAGAAAACGCATCGACTGGGCCCCCATCGTGAAGACGAGAGCCCCGAGGAGGATCTTCAGCGAGCGCCCGCTCTCCGTGGTGTCGAACACGGTTTGAACCTACCGCCCGGACCCACCCGGCGCACGACCCCAGGGGAGGGTCAGGCGTTGGCTGTCTGACGCGGCTTTCGGGCGACGAAGTACTTCGCCTGCGGGTGATGGCAGATGATCGCCGAGGTGGTCTGTTCCGGTTGGTACTGGTACCCGGTCTCGGGTCCCACCTCGATCCCCAGTCTCTCGGCTCCGAGGATCCTGGCGACTGTCTCGTTGTCCTCCAGGTCGGGACACGCCGGGTAGCCCCACGAGTAACGCCCACCCCGGTACTTCTGCCGGAACAAACCGATGAGGGTGGGCCCGTCCTCGTCGACGAACCCCCACTCGGTTCGGATGCGGTGGTGCCAGTACTCGGCGAGGGCCTCGGCCATCTCCACACCCAGACCGTGCACCAGGAGGTACTCCTGATAGCGGTCGGCGTCGAACAGCTCCTTGGCCTTCTCCGACACCCTGGGGCCCATCGTGACGATGTGGAAGGCGGCATAGTCGATCTCGCCCGACTCGATGGGCCGGTAGAAGTCGGCGATGCACAGGTACGGGTCCTCGTGCTGGCGGGGAAAGCCGAACCGCGCCAGTTGTGTGGTCCGGGTGAGGTCCTCCCAGACGACGAGCTCGTCACCGTCCCCATTGGCCGGGAAGTAGCCGTAGACCACCTGGGGCACCAGAAGCTCGTCGGCCCTCGCCCGCGCCAGCCGGTCACGGAGGAGATGGCCGAGACGCTCCTTGAAGTCGGTGTCCGACTCTCCGGGCTCGGGGCGGAACTGCCACTGGTTGCGGAAGAGGGCGGTGAGGTTCAGGAAGGGCGCGATGTCGTCGATGGCGATCCCCTTGACGATACGGGTGCCGATGAACGGGGGCTTGAACACGTGGTTGTCGGCGGCAACCGTCGGCGATCGGACCGGGAGCTCCAGAGCGGTGTCATCGACGGTGCGGGCCCGGCCCGCCACCGGCGCCGGGGCGGGGTCGCCGCTCACGATTCTCGACATGGCCTCCAACCCGGCAAAGGCGTCCTTTCCGTAGTAGAGGGGCCCGCTGTACCGGCTCCGCAGGTCCGATTCGACATAGGTCCGGGTCAGGGCGGCCCCGCCGAGGAGGACGGGGACCTTGCCAAGACCCCTCCGCTGCAGCTCGTCGAGGTTGTCCCGCATGATGAGGGTGCTCTTCACCAGGAGACCACTCATGCCGATGGCGTCGGCCTTGCGCTCCTCGAAGGCGGTGATCATCTCGTTGATCCCCACCTTTATGCCGAGATTGTGGACCTCATAGCCGTTGTTGCGCAGGATGATATCGACGAGGTTCTTCCCGATGTCGTGGACGTCGCCGGACACGGTGGCGAGGACGACGGAGCCCCGGTTCAGACTCTCCGTCTTCTCCATCTTCGGCTCTAGATGAGACACCGCCTTCTTCATCGTCTCGGCCGACTTGAGCACGAAGGGGAGCTGCATCTCCCCGCTGGCGAACAGGTCGCCAACGGTCTTCATCCCTGCGAGGAGATGTTCGTTGATCACCTGTAGTGCAGTCATCCCCTGGGAGAGGGCCTCTTCGAGGTCGGCGATGAGATCGTTCTGGTCGCCGGCGACGATCCGTCGAGCCAGCCGTTCCCCCACCTCGAGACCCTCATAGCGGTCGGTGGCCTCCGTCGAGTCGCTCACGTCGGCGAACAGCTCGATGAGTCTTTGCAGCGGGTCGTAGGTCTCGGTCCGCCGGTCGTAGACGAGGTCGAGACACACCTCACGGTGCTCGGGGTCGATGCGGTTCAGCGCCTCGATCTTCCCGGCGTGGACGATCGCGGCGTCCAGCCCGGCCTCCACCGCCTCGTGGAGGAAGACCGAGTTGAGGACCCGACGCGTCGGCTGGCTGAGGCCAAAAGAGATGTTGGAGATGCCGAGAACGGTGCGCACCCCCGGCAGCTCGGTCTTGATGCGTCTGATTGCCTCGAGCGTCTCGATACCGTCCCTGCGGAGGTCCGGGTCGCCCGTGGAGAGGGGGAAGGTGAGGGGGTCGAAGATCAGGTCGGAGGGCTCCAAACCGTATCTGCTTACCGCCAGGTCGTGGATGCGGTGGGCGATGCGCAGCTTCCACTCGGTGGTCCGGGCCTGACCCTCCTCGTCGATGAGCAGACAGATCACGGCCGCCCCGTATCTCCTGGCAAGCTCGAGCACCCGGTCGATCCTGGAGCCCTCCCCCTCGCCGTCCTCGAGGTTGGCGCTGTTGAGGAGACATCGACCGCCGAGACGCCGCAGACCGGCCTCCATCACCTCGGGCTCTGTCGAGTCGAGGACGACGGGAACCGCCACGTCGGTGGCGAATGCCGCGGCGAGCACGCTCATGTCGGCGACTCCGTCACGACCGACGTAGTCGACACAGAGATCGACCAAGTGGGCCCCCTCTTGGATCTGGGCCTGGCCAATGGCGACACAGCCCTCGATGTCACCGGCGAGGAGGGCGTCCCGGAAGGCACGGGACCCGTTGGTGTTGGCCCTCTCCCCGATCATCAGAAAGGAGGTGTCCTGATCCAGGGGGACCTGGGAGTAGATCGACGACGCCGCGGGTAGGTGTTGGGGGGCTCGTGGTCTGGCGTGGAGTGGGCGGACACGCTCCACAACGGCGGCCAGATGCTCCGGGGTCGTGCCACAGCAGCCTCCGATGACGCCGACCCCCAGCTCGGTGACGAAGTCGGAGAGATGCGAGGCGAGGTGGTCGGGCTGAAGGTCATATGCCATCTGGCCGTCGACCACCTTGGGGAGACCGGCGTTGGGGATCGCCGACACCGGGACCCTGGAGTGACGCGTGAGATGACGCAGCGGCTCCCACATCTCGGTGGGACCGGTGGCACAGTTGAGACCGATGACATCCGGGCCGACGGCGGCGAGAGATGTCAGGGCCGCCCCGATCTCAGTGCCGGGGAGCATGCGCCCTGTGAGCTCGATCGTCACTTGCACCTGGAGGGGGAGCTCGACGCCGGAGGAGCGCATCGCCCGACGTGAGCCCTCGATGGCCGCCTTGGCCCCGAGAAGGTCGAACTGGGTCTCGATGATGAGGAGGTCGGCGCCACCGTCGATGAGTCCGGACGCCTCGACCTCATAGGCCTCGACGAGGTCCCTGTAGCCGACCTGGCCCAGGGTGGCGAACTTGGTGCCGGGCCCCATCGAACCGGCGACGAACCGGGCGCGGCCGTCGGCGGCGACATACTCGTCGGCCACCCCGCGGGCGATGGCGGCCGAGGAGGCGGCGATCTCGTAGGCCCGGTCGGCGATCCCGTACTCGCCGAGGGGGATGGCGAAGGCACCGAAGCTGTTGGTCTCGACGACATCGACACCAACGTCGAGGAAGCTGCGATGAAGGGCGGCGATCACCTCGGGGCGGGTCACGCTGAGGAGATCGACACAACCTTCGAACTCGGGACCTCCGAAGTCCTCTGGGCCGAGCCCGAGACGTTGCAGATTGGTCCCCGTGGCTCCATCGAAGATGACGACACCGGAGCCCACGGTGTCCAGATATCCGGTTCGAGCCTTGCTCATTGCCTCTGCTCCTTATGTCTCTTCACGAAACGCTTGAGAGAGAACCAAGAGCTGAGGCTCGTGGTCACTCATCGTTCAGGCTTTGGCACCGTGCTCATGTCGGTTGCCGCGGCGTCGTAGGGCCTGTTCCCTCGGCCGCTCTTGATGAGCGTTTCTGCCCACAGGATATCGGCTCGGGGGGGCTAGGGGCAAGGGTCGCCGGGCGTGGGTCTGCAGGCCCCTGTAGTCGGGCCGGCGCCGACCCGATGTCTTCAGTGACAAGGAGCCCGGTCATGGTCGGATGGCATGTGACCTCAGCGCCGCCGAGCCACTTGGCGAATGTCGGCGGCGAGGTGCTACCGGACGAGTTCGGTACCGAGCCTCTGCTCGGATACCGGGGCTGGCTCGTGGTCAACGCCGGTGACCACACGGGATATGCGTTGCGCTCGCTCCACGTCCCCTACGTATGGAGCCGGGAGAACGAGGCGTTCTGTCATCGTCCGGCCTCGGTCTTCCTCCAGGGTCGTCACGTCGGAAGACTCTCACCGGATCCCGGATGCTCTTGTGGCATCTACTCCCAGCTACCGGAGCACCCCTTGAGCGACTGGGAGCGGGCGAAGGTGGGCGTTGTGTCGGCATCGGGCACCATCGCCATGTGGGGTCGGATCATCCAGTGCGAGAAGGGCTACAAGGCGCAGCATGCCGAGATCCAGGACCCCGTGGTCCTCGATCTGAGCTGTGTCCCCGGGTGTGACCAGGCGCCGAGCCGAATCGCCCTCCCCGACCACAGTCAGAGCCCACATTTCGCCTTCTGTGACGAACACGCCCGGTCGGCGAACAATCAGGTGACCGTCCACGCCGGCATCTGGCTCGCCGAGGCTTGCAGGCAGCTGTCGGCCCGATACCGGCTCGATTTCCTCAGTTGGAGGTAGGAATGGCGAACATCGGCAAACCCGAGAAGATCATCGAGATCATCCCGCTTCCCGTCGAGGCGCCCACTCCCGTCGGCTGACTCGAATCGGTGGTGGGGGTCATCCTCGGCGTGCCACCGCATCGCCGGGGCCGGGCACGGAGCTCCCTACACCAATAGCCGGTCACTTTCCTACGTCTCGATCGTGACGCTGGCGAAGATCGATCGAGGAGGTGGTCTCGATGGTCACATACGCGTCCGGGTTGACCCGATGGACGAGCTTGGTCACCTCGCCAAGGCTCCTCCTGGGCACAACGGTGAAGGTGACCTGTACCTCGCCGTTCATCCCATCCCCGTTGACCACCGTGGCGCCAAAGCCTTGGCCACGTATGACCGGAGCCACCGGCGACGATCCGCTGGCGGTGACCACCCTGATCAGGCTCTGACCTATGGCGAGCCACTCCTCGACCATCGAGCCGACAAAGGTGCCGGAGGCGAAACCGGCGGCGAAGGCGACCATCCGAGCCGGATCGTCCAACCCGGCAAGCACCCGGGACACCGCGATGACCCAGACCAGGGCCTCGAAGAAGCCGATGGCGGCCGCCGTCCCCCTTCGACCCCTCGCCAGGAGCACGATCCGCACCGTCCCCATGCCCACGTCGAGGGTGCGCAAGGCGAAGATCAACAAGAGATCGAGGACCAGGACCATCTCACGCTCAGGCTAGGACGCAGCCACGCGATCCCTGGCGAACGGGAAGCCGCTTCTTGGCGATATTGTCGGGAGATGAGGTTTGGAGCATTCGTCCCCCAGGGTTGGCGTCTCGACCTCGCGGGCATTCCCGTCGAGGAGCATTGGCAGAGGACCCTTGGTGTCGCCAGGAAGATCGAAGAGCTCGGCTACGAGTCGTTGTGGGTCTATGACCACTTCCACACCATTCCGGTCCCCACCCAGGAGGTGACCTACGAGGCCTGGACCCTGATGGCCGCCCTCGCCTCGACTACGAACACAGTCCGTCTCGGCCAGATGTGCACCTGCAACACCTATCGCAACCCGGCGTATCTGGCGAAGGTGGCCGCATCGATCGACGTCATCTCGGGCGGCCGGGTGGAGATGGGGATCGGCGCCGGCTGGTATGAGCACGAGCACCGGGGCGACATCCGCGCCGGTGCTGAGGTTGCAGGCGCATTCGTTTTCGAGGCCGATGGTGAGGTCGTGGCGAGCGGCCAGATCCACGGCGCGGGCCAGCGCCTCGACGATGTGACCGAAC
>JAKEHF010000035.1 GCA_022615295.1 Actinomycetota bacterium
AAACCTGTCGACCGGAGCCGAGATGAGTGTGTCCCAGTGTGCCGGGAATTCGTTGGCGACGAACGCCACCTGCAGTGCAACCACCGCGGCGATGAGGCCCCCCCACGCCAGGACCCTGCGCCAATTCACCGTGTGGGCCGAAGTGGAAATCTGGGGCTGTGATGCCTGAAGAGTGTCGGTCACGTCTCCGGCTCCAGCACCCGTCCGACCTTTCCACGATCGACCACGCCGAGATGATGCCCCTCATCATCCTCCACGCCAAGCGGCTCCGTGTCGGTGAGCAGGGCGGGCAGGACCATCTCGATCGTGTCGTCGGGCTTGACGGTGCGGCCGACGACTGATCCGGCGCCGTCGGAGATCACTGCGGACGCGGTCAGCACCTTGGCCTTGGGGATCTCCCGGGTGAACTCACGGACGTAGTCGGTGGCCGGATGGGTGACCAGACCGGCGGCCGTGCCTACCTGATCGAAGGCGCCGTCTTTCATGATGGCGATACGGTCACCGAGCTTGATGGCCTCGGCGAAGTCGTGTGTGATGAAGACGATGGTCCGCTGCAGCTTCTCTTGGAGATTGAGCAACTCGTCCTGCATGTCCCTGCGGATGAGTGGGTCGAGGGCCGAGAAGGGCTCGTCGAAGAACAGGATCTCGGGGTCGACCGCCAGAGCCCTGGCCAGCCCCACCCGCTGCTGCATCCCACCTGAGAGTTGCTGGGGATAGTGATATTCCCAACCCTTCAGACCCACCGTCTCCAGGACCTCAACCGCCTTCTCATAGCGCTCGGTCTTCTCCACACCCTGGACCTCGAGTCCGTATGCGGCATTGTCGATCACCCGCCGGTGGGGGAAGAGGCCGAAGTGCTGGAAGACCATTGACATCTTGTGACGTCGGACCTCGCGGAGCTCGTCCTCGTCCATCGTCGTGATGTCCTCGCCGTCGAGAAGGACCTTCCCCCGTGTGACATCCACCAGTCTCGCCACACAACGGATGAGGGTCGACTTGCCCGACCCCGACAGACCCATCACGACGAAGGTCTCGCCCCGTGCAACATCGAACGACACCTCTCGGACCCCTACCGTGCAACCGGTCTGATCGAGCACCTCTGATCTCGAGGCTCCGGTGGCACAGAGCTCGATCGCCCGCTCGGGCTGATGCCCGAAGACCTTCCACACACTCCTGACCGAGAGACAAACGTCAGACGCCACAGGCCCATCGAGAGCAGTCACGTGAGTAATGTAACGCAGCCCGTTTTGGGGCGTCCCCCGGGTGAGCATTAGGAGAAATATGAAATCGAGATTCGTAACCGCCCTGTGTGGTCTAGCCCTCGTGGTGGCCGCATGTGGCGACACCGGTGGCGGTGGGGAGACCATCACCATCGCAGTAAACCCCTGGTCCGCCTCGGCGCTCAATGCAGAAGTGGCCAAGATCCTGATCGAGGAGGAGCTGGGCCACACCGTCGAGCTGGTCACCATCGATGAGAACTCGATGTGGGCCGGGATGTCCGACGGCACCATCGATGCCGCACTGGAGATCTGGCCATCGGGGGTGACCCCCGACGAAAGTGCCTACATCGACGACGGGACCGTTCTCGACGTCGGTCTGTTGGGAACCATCGGCAAGATCGGATGGTTCGTGCCCAGCTATGTGGTCGACGCCAACCCGGCGCTGGCCACGTGGGAGGGCTATCTCGACCCGGCAGTGGCGGCCGAGTTTGCCACCGCCGAGACCGGTGACCTCGGCAGGTTCCTGGGCACGGATCCCTCGTATTCCGAGTACGACGCGCTCATCATCGAGGCCCTGGGCCTGCCGTTCCAGGTGGTCTTCTCCGGCACAGAAGCGGCGACCGTGGCCGAGCTCGACCGCGCTGTGGCAGCCGAGGAGCCCATCCTGATGTACTGGTGGACCCCGACGGCGGCGGCCGGCCAATACGACCTGGTCAATGTTCTCCTTCCTGAGTACAGCGACGAGTGCTACGCCGACCTGGCCGCAGTCGACTGTGATTACCCCGAGGACGTCCTCTTCAAGGCTGCCTCGGCACAGCTCGAGGAGAAGGCGGCCGACGTGCTCGCCTTCCTGGAGGCCTTCACCATCACCAACGAAGACCAGCTCGGGATGCTGCCCGCAGTTGAGATCGACGGTGAGGACGCCGCCGACGTGGCCGCCGAGTGGGTGGCAGCCAATGAGTCGGTTTGGAGCGCCTGGCTGCCCGAGGGCTGAGAGGACTTCCATAGACCGCAGTAGGGGGAGGGTTCCGGGGAACCCTCCCCCTACTCACGACCCGACACATGGTTATGATGTGACGAAGCGCCGATTTGATCCACAGCTTGCGGGCGCTCAAGAAATGCGGCTAAAGCGTCGGGATGGTTGAACCGCCCGGCACAGCTGCGGCGGTTCTCTCGCTTGAGGGCCGTCAAGGGACATGAAAGGAACCGAGATGGCCCAAGAGCAAGACATCCGCCGTACCACCTTCACCTCACTGCTGGCGTCGGGCAGACCCCTGGTCGCCGACGGTGCGATGGGAACGACGTTGTTCTCTCTCGGTCTGGAGGGGGGTGGCTGTCCCGAGTTGCTCAACGTCGAGCAGCCCGATCTCGTGGAGAAGGTGCATCGCAGCTTCATCGACGCTGGGGCAGACATAGTCCTCACCAACACCTTCGGTGGCAACCGGCGACGCCTGGCACTGCACAAGCTGGATGACCGTGTCGTCGAGCTCAACACTGCGGCTGTCGAGATCGCCCGTCGGGCGGGAGATCAGGCCGACAGGGCCGTCGCGGTGGCCGGGAGTGTCGGCCCGACCGGTGACCTGTTCCGTCCCCTCGGGCCACTGTCCCGTGAGGAGGGTGTTGCCGTCTTCACCGAACAGTGCCTGGCACTTGCCGATGCCGGTGCCGATGTCATCTGGATCGAGACGATCTCCTCATTCGAGGAGCTAGAGGCAGCGGTTGAGGCCGCGGCGACCACCGGGATTCCCTACACGGCGACCCTCAGCTTCGACACCTCAGGACACACCATGATGGGGATCAGCCCGAACGCCCTGGGGAGGTGGTGGCTCGATCACTCCGCGGTGGCCGCCGTCGGGGCCAACTGCGGAATCGGGCCGGGCGACGCCGTTGCCGCTGTCTTCGACATCGCAGACGTGGCGCCGGGCACGGCGACGATCGCTAAGGCGAACTGTGGCATCCCCCTCTACCAGACGGAAGGTCTCATCTATCCGGTTGCCCCCGAGGAGATGGGGACGTACGTCGACCTTGCCCTCCGCTCGGGGGCCCGGATCATCGGGGCCTGTTGCGGGTCGACACCCGACCACATCGCGGTCATCAGGGAGGCGGTGGATGTGTTCACGGGGGGCGAGCGCCCCCTGCGAGATGAGATCGAGCACCGTCTCGACGTCTCCTCGCGGCCGACGAAGACGCCGTCACGTTCGGGCCGCCGGCGCGGCTAGAGGTCCCCTGGGGCGAACCCGGCGACACGGGCCACGGCTAGCCTCGCCCACACGGACCCCCAAGAGAAACTCGCCGATCGCGAGATCGATACCTCGGTTCTCTCGCCTCTCGCCGAGCCGCCTCCACGTTCTCGGGTTGTCATCGTCGGCGGCGGAGTCATCGGCTCCTCCATCGCCTACCACCTGACACGACTCGGCGTCAGCGACGTGACCGTGATCGAGCGGGGAAGACTCAGCAACGGCACCACCTGGCACGCCGCTGGTCTAGTCGCACAGGTCCGGGGTACCCACTCCCTGACCGAGTTGACCAAGCACAACGCCGAGACCTACGAGCGACTCCCGTCCGAGACCGGGGTCGACACCGGTCTGCGACGCAACGGAGCCGTCACGGTGGCCCGAACCCAAAACCGCATGAACGAGCTCCTCTATGCGGCGGCCATGGGAGACCATCATGAAGTCCCCAATGATGTGCTCACCCCGGCACAGTTCAAGGAGCGTCTGTGGCCGAACGCCCGGATCGACGATCTGGTCGGCGCCCTGCACTTCCCCACCGATGGGACGGTGAATCCCGGTTATGCCGCCCTGGCGATGGCCAAGGGGGCCGTGGACAAGGGTGCTCGATTCGTCCAGGGCGTCACCGTCACCGGGTTCATCATGGACGGGCTTCGGGTCGCCGGTGTGATCACCAACCATGGGCAGGTCGAGGCGGAACACGTCGTGCTCGCTGCGGGATTGTGGACATCCGAGCTGGCCCGACTCGCCGGAGCCGCAGTCACGCTGTACCCGGCCGAGCACATCTGGGCCATGACCGAGGAGACCCCAGGCTCCGACCCTTCCCGTCCCTTCCTCCGTGACCTCGACGGGTATCTGTATGTCCGCCATTACCGCGGCCGTTATCTCCTCGGGACCTTCGAGCCGAATGGGAGGCCGAAGCGACCCGTCGACGTGCCCACCACCGGTTTCGCCGAGTTCGGTGAGGACTGGGATCACTTTGCCCAGGTGCTCGCCCAGGCACGACATCGCATCCCTGAGCTCGAGGGGGTCGGCATGAGCCGGTTCATGCGTGCGCCGGAGAGCTTCACCCCTGACGCCAACTTCCAGATCGGCGAGCTTCCCGAGACCCCCGGCCTATGGGTGGCCGCCGGGCTCAACTCCCAGGGAATCATCTTCGGTCCCGGGGTGGGAAGGGCCCTTGCCGAGTGGATCATTGCCGGGCACCCGACGATGGACCTGGTCTCTGTCGATATCGCCCGCATGGGGCGATGGACCACCAGCAGACGATGGCTCCACGCCAAGACCGTAGAGACCCTGGGTCGAATGTACGAGATGCATTGGCCCGGCCTCCAATCCGACGTCGGGCGTGGTGTCCGACGAACCCCGCTGCTCGATCGGCTGGCGGACGCCGGTGCCGCCGTCGGCGAGATCGCCGGGTGGGAACGAGCCGCCTGGTTCGAGCCAGGGGTGTCGAAGGCGCCGGTGTGGGACTACGACTTCGACCGACCTTCATGGCACGATCCGGTGGGAGACGAGGTGAGGGCAACCCGGGAGGGCGTGGCCATCTTCGATCTCTCCACGTATTCCAAATTCCTGGTCCAGGGCCCGCAGGCCCATGCCTGGCTGCGCCGCCTCTGCACCAATGAGCTGGAGTCGGGGCCGGGAAGCCTCATCTACACCCTGCTCTGCAACGAGCAGGGTGGAATCGAGCTGGATCCCACCATCACCCGGCTCGACGACGACGTGTTCTTGATTCTCACACCGACCGCAGCGCAGAGACGCACGGAGATGCTGCTCCAGCGTGGCATCCCGGACGGGGCCATCGTGACCGACGTCACAGGTGGTTATGCGACCCTTCATTTGGCCGGCCCCGACTCTCGCCGACTGCTGGGTGAGCTCACAGACGAGGACCTGTCCCCTGAGGCCTGGCCTTTCCGCACCGTCCGTCGCATCGAAGCCGGCTGGGCGCCCGCCTTGGCCTTCCGGGTGTCTTATACGGGGGAGCTGGGATGGGAGCTGATGGTCCCCACCGAGTTCGTCGTCGATCTCTACGACAAGATCGTCGACGTCGGCTCCCGATACGGGTTGCGACATGCCGGGGGTTTCGCCTTCGACGCCCTCCGCCTGGAACGGGGGTTCCGCTCCTGGGGTCACGACTTGGGACCACTCGACGACCCCTATTCGGCGGGGCTGGGATTCGCCGTGTCCGGAAACCACACCGGCAACATCGGCTCCGATGCCCTGGCGCGTCGCCGCTCCGAGCCACGGCAGCGGAGCCTGGTCTCGGTGCTGCTCGAGGACCCCGGGCCGATGCTGTGGCATGGTGAGCAAGTGGTATTGGACGGCAAGCCGATTGGCGAGGTGTCGAGCGCAGCCTATGGGTACACCCTGGGTGCCGCCGTTGGGCTCGCCTGGGTGAGAGGAGAGGTCCCCGAGTTCGCCAGGGTCGTCATCCGCGACAAGGAGTTCGACGCCAGACTCTCGCTCAGGCCCTTCTACGACCCCGAGGGCCGGCGTCTTCGTTCGTGACCGCCATAGGCGAGGACGGCGACTGACATGACCGGCGTCATGTTCCGATATCAGGACACCCTGCCACGTCTCCCGGTGCCCGACCTGGAGGACACCATGGGCTTCTATCTGGATCTGGTCCGGCCCCTCCTGACCGAAGCAGAGATGTCGCAGACCCAAAGAGCGGCCGACGACTTCGTGCGACCCCGCGGCAGGGGCGAGGAACAGAGACGTCTGGTATCCCGCCGCGACGCCCCCGGGATGGCCAACTGGCTCGAGGAGTTCTGGGATGACTGGTACCTGGCCGACGACACCCCGATCCCGATCAACGTCAACCCAGGCGTGGTCATCTCCGGGTCGGGCGGGCAGGTGGCGAGAGCTGCACGGCTGGTGGTCGAAGCGGCCAGCTTCAAGAGCCTGGTCGATCGTGGTGAGCTGGCCCCTGATATGGACGGCGACAGGCCCCGCTGCATGTTCGAGTATCCACGGATCCTCTCCTCGACCCGTGTACCGGTTGCAGGCCGCGACCGGCTGGACACCTATCGCGACAGCCGCCACATCGTGGTGTTGATGAACGGGCACATCCACACTATCGAGATCCTCGACGGTCAGAACCACCCCCACCCGGTGGCATCGATCGAGCGCGCCCTGGAGGAGGTGACCGCAAGATCGAGGGTGCCCATCGCTCCGATCGGGGCTCTGACGACACTCCCCCGGCACAGATGGGCGCAGATCCGGTCGGATCATCTCGTCACCGGGCCCAACTCCGGCTCACTGGCACAGCTGGAGAGGGCCATCCTCGTCCTCGCCCTCGACACCGGCCGCCCACCACCCGGGCAAACGACAGTGGACGCCCTCCGTATGGCGCTGCACGGCGACCTGCGCAATCGGTGGTTTGACAAGTCGATCCAGCTGATCGTCGCCAGCAATGGGACCGCCGCACTCTGTGTCGAGCACTCCGGATTCGACGGCAGCACTCTCCGTCGTTTCACCGACCATCTGATGAGCAACCAGGCCGAATCCGGTAGCACATCAGCCCCCCCATCCCGCGTGGAGGAGTTGAAGTTCGAGGTGCCCCCGGCGCTGGCTGCCGAGATCGATCACGCCGGTGCCGAGGCCGACCGCATGGCGGCAAGCATCGATGTGGCCATTGTCGCCTGCGAGTTTGGCGTTGCCCACCTGCGTCGCTTCGGGATGAGACCGGATGGATTCATACAGATGGGGTTTCAGCTCGCCTACCACCAGCTGTACGAGAGACCGGCGTCCACCTACGAGTCGGTCAACATGAAACACTTCCTTCATGGCAGGACCGAGGCGATGCGCACCGTGTCGCCGGAGAGTGTTGAACTCACCGAGGCGGTGTCCGCCGGCGCCGGCCGGGGGGGGTGCTGGAAGGATTGCTCCGCTCGGCAGTCGAGGTCCACACTCGCCGGGTCCGCCGCTGCAAGCAGGGTTGGGGGGTCGACCGTCATCTGATGGGGCTGAGAAGGATGCTGGCACCCGGTGAGGACGCTCCCGAGATCTTTGTCGACAAGGCCTACCCCACATTGACACGAAGTGTTCTCTCCACCAGCACCCTGCCCCAGGGCCCCAACGCAACCATCAGCTGCTTCGGGCCTGTGGTCGAGGAAGGATTCGGGTAGTCCTATCAATGGACCGAGGACACGATCGGATGCGTCGTCACCAACTTCGGGGGCATGGCCGGGGAGTTTGCCGCTCGTCTCGAGAGCAGTCTCGGACGTCTCTACGACATCCTCGCCAGCAGCTGACCCTCGGGGCCACAGGCCACCGCTGCCCTATCGTGGCCCTGTGACCACCATCCAGTATCGTCAGGTCGAGGTACCGGAGGGGGTGATCGACCTCGGCGTCGGTCAGCCCGACGCCAGCGTGTTCCCCGCAGCCCTCCTCGGTCGGGCGGCCGCCGCCTGCTACGCCACCGACGCCAGCGACGAATTCCTCCAATACGGCGCCGACTACGGCGATGGACATCATCGTGTCGCCCTTGCCGGATTCTTGACAGATGCCTACAACCTCGCGGTCGATCCGGAGCTCCTGTTCACCACCAATGGGAACTCCCAGGCCCTTGATCTGGTATGCACCATGTTCACCCGGCACGACGACGTAGTCGTGGTCGAGGAGCCCACCTACTTCCTGGCACGGGGGATCCTCGCCGACCATGGGCTGGGCGCCATCGGCGTCCCTCTCGACGAGGACGGGATGAGGGTGGATCTCCTCGAGCTCACCCTCGAAAAGCTTGCTTCTGAGGGCCGACCAGCCCGGCTCATCTACGTCATCCCGGCGTTCAACAACCCCACCGGGATCTCGCTTTCGGCCGAGCGCAGAGCAATGCTCGCCGACGTCGCCGAACGGCACGGGGCTCTGATCGTGGCGGACGAGGTCTACCACCTCCTCGACTATGACCCGCCTGGCCCACCACCCATGTCGGCATGGGTGGATCGAGGAAACGTCATATCGATGGGCACCTTCTCCAAGATCCTTGCCCCTGGTCTTCGCCTCGGTTGGATCCATGCCTCCTCGGAGATCCTCGCCCGCCTCGTATCGAGTGGCTTGGTCGCCAGCGGTGGCGGACTCAATCCGGTGACTTCGGCATTGGTCACGGAGGTGATTCGCAGCGGGGATCTCGCCATGAACATCGAGAGTCTTCGCAGGGAGTATCGGAGGAGGGTCGACGTGATGGATCGGGCGCTGCGCGCCAACATCCCGGAAGGCGTCACCTGGCGCCGCCCGACCGGCGGCTACTTCTTCTGGCTCGCCTTGCCGGAAGGGAGTGACGGGGAGAGCGTCCGGTCCACGGCCAACGAAGTTGGTGTCGACGTGCGGCACGGCTCCTTGTTCTCGTCACACGGTGGGATGAGACATCACATCCGACTCAGCTTCGCCTATTACCTCGACGATGAGATCGTCGAGGGGGTGGCCCGGATGGGCCGGGCCCTGCAGGCCTGAGACTCAGGGACTCCGGCGATCGATCCCGTTGACCGAGGTGGCGACGACCGCTCCGGAGAACCAGTCGATCACGCTCCGGGCGGTGATGGTCGCGTAGGCGGCCTCGGTGTGATTCGAGAGATAGGCGGTATGAGGGGTAACCAGGATCCGGGGGTGGTCGAGGAGGGGATGATCCGCAGGCGGCGGTTCGACGTCGAGCACATCCATGGCAGCCCCCCGCAGCCTGCCTCCTTCGACTGCCTTTCTCAGGTCGCTGCTGACTACGACACCACCGCGGCCCACGTTGACCAGATAGGCCCCGCTCTTCATGTCTTCGATGAATCGACCATCGACGAGACCCGAAGTCTCTGTTGTCAGGGGCAATGCCAACACGATGACGTCACTGCTGACCACAAGCTCTTCCTGGGAAACAGCCCGCGCCGGCCCCATGTCCTCGCCGAGCAATGGGTCGTGGAACTGGGTCCTTCCGAACACGCCGGAAGCCATCGTCAGCACCGCCCTGCCTATCCGACCACCACCGAGCACGCCGAGCACCATCTCGGTGGTACGTGGCGGGATCACGGGCGGCGGGGCGAACCACTCCGCGTTCTGCGCCGCTTCGAGATAGCGGGGGAGACCCCTGATCAGTGCCAGGATGAGTGCGAGGGCATGGGCAGCGACGTCCGGTGCAGCAGCGCCACCGACGTTGGCCACACACACCCCGCCTCTGGTCGCGGCCTCCACGTCGACATTGTCGAACCCGGTGGCGAGGATCGAGACGATCTCCACTGTTGGAAGACTGGCGAGCACGTCTGCCGTGATCGGGGCGTAACTCGTGATCAGGGCACCGGCGCCCCGCGCCGACCCGACGATGGCCTCGGTGTCCCGAGTCTCGAGTCGAAGCACATCATGACCCGCCACATGCAGCATCTCCACCCCGGGGCTTGGGTCGAGATCGGCGGTGTCGGTGTAGACGACCAGAGCCATCACAGATGACGGGTGAAGAAGATCCGAGCGTATCCCTCGTGCCATGCCCGGTGCGTCTCGACGAACCCACGCCGGAGGTAGAAATCGATGTTTGAGGTCATCACCTCATTGGTGTAGAGACGCATCTCCTCGAACCCGAGAAGTCGGGCCTGATCCTCCCCCCACTCGACAAGGGCGGTCCCGATGCCGCCACCTTGTGATCCAGGTTTCACCGCGATGTTGTCGATATAGAGATGGTCGCTCTCCGGCCAGAGCATGATGAGACCGACCACGGATCCCGCCCATTCAGCCACATGGACCACACCTCGACCGATCAGTTCGCCATAGTCTTCGAGCATCGGCGCCGGCGGGGTCACCATCAGGGGGACGTACGGCCCGTATGCCGCCATGACACATGCCCGAATCACAGGCTCGTCTTCGGGTCTGGCGGGACGAATCACGATGCTCACTATGTGTACCGCACCCCCTGCCGGTCGAGCTCCGCCTGGATTTCCGCGACGTCGACCTCGTCGAGGGTGGTATTCGCCTTGAGTGACACGGCGGCGGCGATGCCCGCTCCTTGACCGGTGACCGCGCAACAGCTCATGTTCCGGGTGGCGGCATGGCTGACCTTGTCCCCTCCGATGGCCCTCCCCGCAACCAGCAGCCCCTTTACCCCCTTGGGTAGAAGAGTCCGATAGGGCACCTGGAAATAGCGCCCTGTGGTGGGCAGGATGAGGATCCCGTATCCATCGATGAACTCGGGATAGATGCCGATCGAGTCCTCGAACCGGGCCTCGCCCATGACGTCCTGCTCGGTCATGTTGTAGGCCGCGTCGATCTTGCGAGTGTCCCGGATGCCGATGCTCATCCCGAAATTGCGCAGCCGTGCGGCCTCGCATCCCGGCATGTGACGACGGAGAGCCTCCACCGCCAGCAACGCCTGCCGACGCCCCTCGATCTCGAAATGGGTGAGGTCACGGGGATCGGTCCCATCACAACCGTCGAGATGAATCAGGTTCATATAGGTGAGCTCGCCGCTGTCGTGCACGGCCCCCCAGGTGCCGGCGATGGTGTTGAGGTGGGGCGGAATGAGACCCTCTTCGATGGCGCGCTGAAAGGGCTTGCGGATGAATGGGGAGAACATGTCATCCTCCTTGCCCGTGGTGACGATGTTCCACTCCCCACCACCGGCCCAGTCGCGATAGGTCTGAGGATCTTCGCTAACTCCTCGGAGAAAGGCCCTCTTGTCCACGCCAGCCATGTGGAACATCACAGACGCCGCCATCATCTCCTCCTTGGGCGTCTTCGCCGTAGGCGCCCCAGCGCGATGGGCAACGTCGGCGTCACCGGTGGCGTCGATGACCCGCTTGGCCAGGATCGCCTCGCGACCGGCCTTTGACTCGGTGATGATCCCGACGATGGTGTCGTCTTCCATCACCGGGGAGACGAAGAGGCGATGCAACATCGGATGAACCCCCGCCTCCTCGACCAGACGGTCAGCCACCACCTTGAAGCCCTCCGAGTCGATCTCATAGGAAAGCGACTGCGACTCGGGCGTCGCTGCCCCCATCTCGCTGGCCCGCTCCTCGAACTCCCGGCCGAGCCCGTTGGCTTCAACGGTCTTCTCGTGGCGGTACCAGGCCATGCCCTCCACACCGACCACCGTGATGTTGCCTCCGAAGCAGCCGAATCTCTCCACCAGGGTCACTTCGGCCCCCGCCCTGGCGGCGGCGATCGCCGCTGCCAAGCCACCGGGCCCGGACCCGACCACCAGGACGTCGGTCTCGTGGATCACATCTATTGCATGTGCTGGCTCGGTGATGGTTCTGGCCAAGAAAGACTCCGGCTCGGTCCGCGATCACGCTACCGGAGACCTCGAGCCTTTTCACCGACGCGGTGCCCCACTCGTTGCTAGCGTCCGCCACGTCCGGGGCTATGCCCGCAAGGGCTCGCTAGAGAGGAGAATTCTCGATGAATCAGCCAGACCCGAAACTGGCGGCGTTGCGTTATTTGTCACGCCGCGACTTCATTACCAGGGCGTTGATGGGCGCCGGCGGGGTCATAGTGATTGCGGCGTGTAGCCCGGCGGATACCGGGGCGACGACCACCGGCGCCGGGCCCGGGACCACGGCCCTTCCAGGGGGAACCACGACCACCGTCGCGGAGGACGCCCGTTTCGGCGGGATCCTCCGGCTTGGCACGTTGGGAGGCGCCAACGACCTCCTCGATGGCCAACACATCGTGTCCAAGGCCGATATCGCCCGGACCCTCACCGGGTGGGAGCCATTGCTCAACTTCGACCCCGATTTTGTCCCGGAGAACCAGTATTCCGTGGCCGAAGAGGTGGAGGTCGTCGCCGCCGACAACTATGTGATTCATCTCAAGGAGGGGATCGAGTTCCACAACGGTCAGACGATGACCGCCGACGACGTGGTCTACTCCCTCAACCGGATGCTCGATCCCGATGCAGCGCTCTTCGGTGGCTCGGCGTTGCGACCGGTCCTCGACCCCTCAGGAATCACCAAGATCGACGACCTGACGGTGGGGATCCAACTCCTCCAGCCGGTCTCGATCTTCAAGGATCTGCTCTGTGGCTACACCACCTGCATCGTGCCGGACGGCTACGAGCGGTTCGCCGGGGATCCGACCAACCAGATCGGCACCGGCCCGTACAAGCTGGCCGAGTTCGAGGTCGGCGTGCAATCGATCCATGTCAAGCATGAGAACTACTGGCGGGCGCCCCAACCCTACTTCGATGAGGTCCACATCATCGACTTCGCCGACGGGGACTCACTGGTCAACGCCCTCATCGCCGACCAGATCGACGTGGTCGCCGACATACCGCCAACAGCGGTCGACACCCTCACCGGGGCGGGGATGAACATCCTCAACTCGTCAGGCGGGGGCTGGCTGACCATGGTGATGGCAGTGGATCAGGAACCGTTCACAGACGTGCGTGTTCGTCAGGCGATGCGTCTCATCGTGGATCGGGACGTCATGCTCAATCAGGTGATGTCCGGATTCGGGCGGGTAGCCAACGACCTCTATTCACCGCTCGACGCCTGCTACCTCGGTGAGGAGGTGCCACAGCGCGCCCAGGACATCGAGGCGGCCATGGCTCTGCTCGCAGACGCCGGGCAGTCGGACCTGGTCATCGACCTGTTCGCGCCGAACGACACCGCAGGTCTCCCCGAGATGGTCACGGCGTTCGCCGAGATGGCCGCCGCGGCGGGTATCACGGTGAACCCAGTCGTCCTCGACGGTGGGACCTACTGGGGTGAGGAGTATCTGAAGCGCACGTTCGCCACCGACTTCTGGGGCACGCGCAGCTTCCTCCTCCAGGTGGCGGCGTCGAGTCTGCCGTCGGCTCCCTACCCGGGGGACCATTGGCCACCGGCGGACTCTGACTTCATCGCGAAGTACAACGCAGCCCTCGCCGAGACAGACGATGAGGCACGGTGCGCCATCCAGAAGGAGATGCAGCAGGAGCTGTACGACGAGGGCGGGCTCATCATCCCGTTCTTCCAGAACCAGCTCGACGGGTTCAACGCAAGGCTTCAGGGATTGGTGGAGCGGCCCAACACGCTCAACCTCGACCATTACGGTCGGGGTTATCAGAACCTATATTTCTCTGAGGCCTGATCGTGTCCGGGTGGCCGCCGCCCGGGGCGGTGGCCACCCGATGCGAGGTGAGTAGCCATTGGGCAACATAGGCGTCTGGAAGTTCATCGGACGCAGGCTCCTCCTGGGCCTGGCCACGCTGCTCGTGGTGTCGATCGTCGTCTTCGCCGCCACGCAGCTACTTCCCAGTGACCCGGCCCGGGCAATCCTCGGCCGTGACGCCACGGAGCAGAGCGTCAACGCCCTGCGCGAGGAGCTGGGTCTCGACCGGCCCGCCGTGGAGCAGTACTGGGACTGGCTGACACGTCTCGTCTCCGGGGACCCGGGCGAGTCGTTCAACGCTCGTTTGCCCATCATGGACTACATCGGCGACCGGGTCCTCAACTCCCTTTTCCTCCTGGTGCTGGCCTCGGTCATCTCCATCCCGCTTTCCCTCTTGATCGGGGCCTACAGCGCTCGAAAACGAGACACCGCCTTCGACCATGTCAGCTCCAACGTGATGCTGGCCTTGGCTTCGCTGCCCGAGTTCGTGATCGGGATGTTCCTCGTGGTCCTGTTCTCGACGATCGTGTGGCAGGTGTTGCCGGCCGTCACCGTGATCGCAAGCGGTGAAGGGCCATGGAACCATCTCGATCAGATGATCCTTCCGACTGCAGTCCTGGTCCTCGGCGCCGTCCCCTACATCGCCCGGACCGCCAGGGCCTCGATCATCGAGGTGAACGAGAGTGACTATGTGGAGATGGCTCGGCTGAAGGGAGCCCCCGAGGAGGTCGTCCTGTGGCGTCATGCGGTGCCCAACGCCCTGGGCCCGGTCTTCCAGGTGATCGCCCTCAACGTCGCCTACTTCGCAGGTGGTGTGATTGTCGTGGAGTTCCTCTTCAACTACCCCGGCATCGGTGGCGCGTTGGCGGCGTCGGTCCGGGTGCGGGACATTCCGGTCATCCAGTTCCTGGTGATGGTGCTCGCCGCCCTCTACGTGACGGTCAATCTGGCGGCTGACCTCGCCACGGTCCTGGTCACACCCCGGCTGAGGACGAGGCTCAAATGACCGCCCTACCCGAGCAGCAGTCGACCCCGGCTCCCCCCGGTGTCCTCCGGGTGTCGTGGCGCATGTGGCGTACCAAGATCGGTGTGGCGATCGTCTCGCTTCTGGTCCTGATCGCATTCTTCGGGCGTTTCATCGCACCGTTCGGGGAGAACGAGGCGCTCGGCATCCCCAACGATCCCGATCTCGAAGGCAGCCTCTTCGGGCTGGGAAAGCTGGGTTATGACGTGTGGACCCGTTTTCTGTACGGGGGCAGGCCGATCCTGGTCCAGGCATTCCTCTCCACGGTGCTCGCCCTCGTGCTGGGGACGATCATCGGTCTAGTTGCGGCCTACAACCGGCGCCGGCTCGACGACGCCCTGATGCGGACCATGGATGTGATGCTGGCCCTGCCCCAGATCATCCTTGTCCTGGTGGTCATCGCCATGTTCGGCGCTCAGACCTGGCTCGTCGTCCTCGCGGTGGGGATCTCCACTGTGCCCCGGATAGCGCGGGTGGTGAGGGGGACTGCTGTATCGGTAGTCGAACGTGACTTCGTCGCATCTGCCGAAGCTCTCGGCGAGCCAAAGATGCGCATCCTCGGCGCTGAGCTTCTGCCCAATGTCACCGCACCGTTGCTCGTTGAGGCGAACCTCCGTCTCACCTTTGCCATAGCCGTCATCGGTGGCATCGCCTTCCTCGGATTCACCTCCGATCCCGGCGCCGCCAACTGGGGGCTGATGATCAACGAGCATCGCGGTGTTCTTGCCGGGGGCCAGCCCTGGGGGACCATGCTGCCGGTGATCGCCATCGCCCTGCTCACCATCGGCACGGGTCTCATCGGAGATGGCCTCTCCCGGGCCGCCGCCGGCATTGACAGAGGGACCGTCGACGCATGACACAGGCGGTCAGGATCGAAGGGCTCCGTCTCGAGGCCGTCGCCAGCGGCCATGACATCGTCGATGAGGTGGAGCTGACCATCGCCCCGGGTGAGGTGCTGGGTCTGGTCGGTGAGTCGGGCTCGGGCAAGACCACCGTCGGCCTCGCCGTTCTGGGCCACACCCGTCGCGGGGTCAGGGTCGCCTCTGGCCGTGTCTTTATTGGTGACACCGACATGCTGGCTCTCCCGGAACGCGAGCTCCGTGAGGCCCGGGGCAAGCTGGTCAGCTACGTCCCCCAGGACCCGTCCACCGCCCTCAACCCGGCGATGCGAATCGGCCGGCAGGTTGTGGAAGTCCTCGAGTTCCACGACTTCGGGGGTAGCGACGAGGCTCGACGCGCCAGGACCGCCGAAGTCATGCACGAGGTGCTTCTCCCCTCGACTCCCGACTTCCTGCGCAGATATCCACACCAGCTCTCCGGCGGGCAACAGCAGCGCGTTGGGCTGGCGATGGCTTTCGCCAATCGCCCCAAGGTGATCGTGCTCGACGAGCCGACCACCGGGCTCGACGTGTCGACCCAGGCCCATGTCCTTGCCACCGTCCGCAACCTGACTGCGTCCCACGGAGTGGCTGCGCTGTACGTGACCCATGATCTGGCCGTGGTGGCCAACCTCGCCCACCGCATTGCCGTCATGTACGCCGGTCGCGTCGTCGAGCTGGGCCCCACCGCGGGCGTCTTCGACGACCCTGGGCATCCCTACGCTCGCTACCTGATGGCCGCCGCCCCGGACCTGGGTGGCGAGCGGGAGATGGTGGGATTACCGGGACGAGCCCCTTCACCGGGAAAGCGCCCGGTGGGGTGCGCCTTCGCTCTCCGCTGCGAGCTGGCCACTGAGGAATGCCATGTGGCGTTCCCCCCACCTATCGAGATGCGGCCGGGAAGGATGGTTCGATGCGTCCGGCCGGGGGCAGTGCCGGACCGCACCAAGGCGCCACCGGTGGTGGCCTCGTCCTCGACCGTCTCCGAGAAGCCAGTGCTCTCGCTCCGTGACGTCACCGTCTCTTACGCCGAAAAGCAGGTGGTGCACGACATCAACTTCGATCTCAGCCCCGGCGAGTGTCTCGTCCTGGTCGGTGAATCGGGATCGGGCAAGACCACCCTGTCCCGTTCGATAGGCGGGCTGCATCATGAGTGGGTGGGAACGATCTCCCTCGACGGAAAGGCTTTGGCGCACTCCTCACGAGACCGTTCTGTCGATGAACGGCTCCGGGTGCAGTACATCTTCCAAAACCCGTACAGCTCCCTGAACCCGCGTCGGCCCATCGGGGCCTCGGTCGCTCGCCCGCTCATGATCGCCGGTGTCGACGAGAAGGAAGCCGATAGACGTGTCGGGGAGATGCTGGAGAGGGTATCGCTCACCGCCGCCCACGCCCGTCGCTACCCGGACCAGCTATCGGGTGGGGAGAGGCAACGAGCGGCGATCGCCCGAGGGCTGGCCGCAGATCCCGAGGTGTTGGTCTGTGACGAGGTGACGTCGGCCCTCGATGTCCTGGTTCAGGCGTCGATCGTGGAGCTCCTCGCGGCCTTGCGACGCGATCTCGGCCTCTCGATGCTCTTCGTGACCCACAACCTTCCCCTGGTCCGTTCGATGGCGGACCGTATCGCGGTGATGATGGAGGGCCGTATCTGTGAGTTCGGCCCGGCCCATGACATCATCGAGCGGCCACAGCAGGAATACACCCGCCGCCTCATCGCGGACACCCCCAAGATCACCGTCAACGGTCATAAAGACCACCCGGATGCCTGACCCGCCGATCGGGCCAGTCGATCCACTCACCCATCCACGGTTCCTCGGTCCGATGACCTTCGCCCGTCTCCCCCGCCTCGACGAGGTGACCACATACGACGTCGCCATCTTGGGCATCCCCTTCGATGCCGGCACCACCTATCGGCCCGGGGCCCGCTTCGGCCCCCAAGGGATACGCGCCGGATCCAAGTTGTTGCGCCGTTATCACCCCCACCTCGAGACCGAGCCCTTCGGGGGCCAACAGGTGATCGATGCCGGGGACATCCCAGCCAACCCGTTCGACATCGAGGAAGCCATCACCGCCATCCAATCGGGCGCCGACGCCCTCCTCGACAACGGCGCGAGACTGGTAGCGCTGGGCGGTGATCACACCATCGCCCTACCACTGCTTCGCTCGATGCAAGCCCGCCACGGGCCGGTGGCACTCATCCACTTCGACGCCCATCTCGACACCTGGGACACCTACTTCGGGGCGCGTTACACCCACGGGACGCCATTCCGTCGCGCCTCCGAGGAAGGTCTGTTCGTTCCCGGCCATTCGATCCATGTCGGCATCAGGGGGCCGCTGTACTCGGCGGTTGACCTGACCGACGATCGAGGAATGGGTTTCGACATCATCGGGACCTGGGACCTCGATCGGTCAACCATCGATGGGGTTGTCGAGCGCATCCGATCCCGGGTCGACGGTTACCCGGTCTATGTCTCGATAGACATCGATGTGCTCGACCCGGCTTTCGCCCCAGGCACTGGAACCCCCGAGATTGGCGGCTTCTCCACTCGTGAGCTGGCCGCAATCCTCCGCGGCCTCGCCAGGCTGCCCCTGGTGGGACTAGATGTCGTCGAGGTGGCGCCGCCATACGACCACGCTGAGATCACTTCCCTGGCCGCCGCCAACCTCGTCTACGACGTCCTCGGGCTGTTCGTGGACAGTCCGTGACCGCCCCGCGCTCCACGACCTCCAGCCAGCTCGCGTCCGCCTGGGGTCTGTTGGCGGCCATGGCCCTGCTCATGCTGGGCAACGGCCTCCAGGGTTCCCTGACCGGGTATCGCGCCCGTCTCGAAGGCTTTCCCACGTTGGTGGTGGGGGTGGTGATGGGTGGCTACTACGTCGGCTTCCTCATCGGCTCGATGGTCACACCCCGGATCCTCAAAGGAGTGGGCCATGTCAGGGTCTACGCAGGCCTGGCCTCGCTGGCCTCCACGGCGATCCTGATCCAGGTGGTCTTTCTCGATCCCAGCGCTTGGTTCGCCATGCGGGTGGTGTCGGGGTTCTGTCTGGCCGGGCTCTATGTGGTAGCTGAGAGCTGGCTCAACGGGATCTCGACGAATGTCACCCGGGGCAGGCTTCTCGCCTCCTACATGGTGGTGGTGATGGGCTTCCTGGCCGGCGGCCAGTTGCTCCTCAACGTATCCGACCCGGCGTCGTTCGAGCTGTTCGTGCTGGCATCTGTGCTCCTGTCATTGGCGGTGGTCCCCATCGCCCTGGCCCGGACCGGCGCCCCACAGCTGGAGTACCCCCGCGGCCTCACCCTCAAGGACCTCTTCGCCACGGCCCCCCTGGGAATGATCACGGCCATGATGATCGGCCTCGCCAATGCCGGGATCTCGGGAATGGGAGCCGTCTATGCCGCCGAGGCCGGGATGACGGTGCCCCAGATCTCGGTCTTCATGGGTCTCACCGTTGCAGGCGGCATCGCCCTGCAGTGGCCCGTGGGGTATCTTTCTGACGCTTTCTCCCGACGTCGGGTCATCGCGCTCGTAGCCTTCGTCGCCGCCGCTCTGGCCATCGTCGCCATGTTCCTCGGCCCCGGTCGCATCCTGTTCCTGGCCAACACCTTCGTCTTCGGCGGTCTCAGCTATTCGATGTACTCGCTGGCGGTGAGCCATGTCAACGACCTCATCGGGGCACATCTACTGGTCGGCGCCAGCGCCGCCCTGATCTTCGTAAACGGGGTCGGGTCGATCCTGGGCCCGCTGGCGGCAGCCAGCGCCATCTCGGCACTGGGGCCAGAGGGCTTCTGGGTGACCCAATCCGTGGTCCACGCCGGTCTCGGTGTCTACGCCGTTTACCGAGCGCTGAAACAACGTCAACTCGACATACTGCGGCCCCATACCTGGGACCGGGTCCCCTTCCGGGAGCCCTGATCCAAGGCGGTAGTCTCGGCCAACGGCCCCCCGAGGAGCGAACGATGGGCAGCAAGAGACACGACGTCATCGTCATCGGCGCCGGTCACAACGGCTTGGTGTGTGGCACCAGGCTGGCCAAGGCCGGTCTGGACACTCTGATCCTGGAGCGTCGTCCCATCGTCGGTGGTGCTTGTGTCACCGAAGAGGTGTGGCCCGGTTATCACGTGTCCACGGCGTCCTATGTGCTCAGCATGTTCCACCCCAAGATCATCGAGGAACTGGGTCTGAAGCGGTTCGGTTTCGATCTGATCCCCACGGACATCCTCTTCGTGCCGTTCGAAGACGGCCGTTACATGGTGCTCTGGGACGACGTGGGGTCGACCTGCGAGGAGATCGCCAAGTTCTCGGCGGCCGACGCCGAGCGTTACCCGGAGTACGAGGAGTTCCTGCAAAAGGCGGCCCGCTTGGTGCGCGACCTCATGTGGCGGACCCCACCCACCTCATTCGGGCCCCGACCGGCAATGGAAGGCGCCTCGTTACTGTGGAGGCTGCAGCGAATGGGGCATGACGCCTTCGGGTTCGTGGACCTCATGACGCTCTCCGTATCAGAATTCCTCGATCGCTGGTTCGAATCCGATCAGCTCAAGGCGACCCTGGCGTATTACGGGTCGATCGGCACCTTCAAGGTCCCTTTCTTGCCGCAACAGGCATCGTCCTTTCTCCCTCCCCTCGCCCGGAGGGAGAGGGTTGGGGTGAGGGGATCAA
>JAKEHF010000195.1 GCA_022615295.1 Actinomycetota bacterium
ATGGCCTGGCACGCGTGGTGATCGCCGATCCGAGACCCCCGCTCACCCTCACCTCTGACAAGTCCACCGAGTGCTATCGAAACTGGTGGCCGAACCGGCCGATGGTCGAGCTGATGAACCGCTCCATCGACCTCCTCGAGGAGATGGACGCCGGGTCCGACCACAGATTCGGGCTCAACCGACGCGGCTATCTCTTCGTCACCGCCGATCCGGCGCGGCTGGCGGCGATGACACGACAGGCGAGGCTTACGGAGGGCTTCGGCGCGGGACCGGTGAGGACCCCGGGCGGCGTTGTGGACAACGAGGCCCCCGACGGCGTCGACATCCTCGACCCCGACGCCCTCGCCGGCCATTTCCCCTTTCTCACCAAGGATGCGGTGGGTGCGCTCCACGTTCGCCGGGCCGGCTGGTTCAGCGCCCAGCAGCTGGGGTCCTGGATGCTGGAGAGGGCCCGCGATCAGGGGGCCGAGCTGGTCACCACCCGGGTGACCGGGTTCGAGACGAGTGGGGGGCGGCTCACCGGCGTGAGCCACGAAGGTGACGGAACGATCGGAACAGATACGGTGGTCGTCGCCGCAGGGCCGCTGACGCAAGAGGTGACCGCCGAGGTGGGGGTGGAGCTCCCCCTCCACTCCGAGCTCCATCTGAAGACCGCCTTCCGGGATCACATGAGGGTGATACCCAGGGAGGCCCCCATGATCATCTGGTGCGACACCCAACAGATCGACTGGTCACGGGAGGAGCGGGCCGAGCTCGCGTCGATGGGCCGTGCCGATCTCCTCGGGGAGATGCCGGTCTTCTGCCACGGTCGCCCAGAGGGTGGTCCTGGCTCCCCCTATGTCCTCGCCCTCTGGGAGTACGACAAGGAGGTGGTGACGCCGACGTGGCCGATCCCGGTCGACCCTCTCTACACCGAGGTGGTGATGAGGGGTCTGACGAGGATGGTCCCCGGGCTGGCCGTCTACCGGGAGCGGCTCCCCGAGTCGGTGGTCGACGGCGGCTACTACACCAAGACCCCTGAGAACAGGCCGCTCATCGGCCCGGTGGGCCCTGAGGGGTTCCACGTGGTCGCCGGGCTCTCGGGCTTCGGGGTGATGGTCGCACCGGGGGCGGCCGACCTGGTCGCCGCCCACGTCACCGGTGACGACCTGCCCGAATACGCCGGCGACTTCCTCCCCGCCAGACACCTCATCCCGGGGTACGCCGAGGAGGTGGCCGCCGCCGAGGAGGGCCAGCTTTGAGGCCTCAGTCGCAGGCGTTCTCGAGAGAGAGCTGCTCGACACCGCCCGACGTTGGATCGGCGAACAGGGCCTGAGCCTCGGCTCTTATCCGATCCTCGTCGTAGTAGGTGCGCCCGGTGTCGGTGCCGGAGATGTAGTCGCGATCGACCGCGAGGACCCCGATGCGGTCCATGCTGATCCGGGGCAGGATGTCGATGAAGTCGACCAGACGCTCCCTTGCGATGTCGGTCTCGAGATTGTCCTTGAGCACCTCGGCTATGGCGCCGTATCTGGCGAGCAGCTCGAGAGGGCTGGACTGGGCGGCAAGCGCCCCCAGCACGCAGCGTTGTCGGTTCATGCGGGCGAAGTCGTCGGCATGCCGTCTGATGCGTGCATAGGCCAGTGCGAGGTGGCCGTCGAGATGCTGGGTTCCCTCCGAGATCACCACGTGCTCGATGGTCACCCCGTCCTCGTGCGGATACGTCTCGTCGACGATGGTGTTGGGGACCTCGATTGTCACGCCACCCAGGGCGTCGACTATCCCGACGAAACCATCGAGGCCGACCAGTGCGTAATAGTGGATCTCGATGTCGAGAAGATGACCCAGGGTCGCCTTGAGGGCACGGGGACCGGGCTCCCCCTCACCGGGGAAGGCATCGGGGTTCTCGCCGGCGGCGAAGTAGAGGTCGTTGAGGAGCTGTGGGAAGCAGTCGCACTCCCACACGCCCATGCCCGGGGGGAGCGTGATCCCCGAGAAGTTGCGGGGCAGCGAGACCATGGCCACGTCGCCGCTCTCGGGATCGATGCTCACCACGATCATGGTGTCGGTTCGTATGTCCTGGCGCCCCTGACCGACGTCGCTGCCGAGGAGGAGGACGTTGAGACGCTCCAACCCGTCCCAGAGGACGGGTTCCGGTGTCGTCTCCGCGACGCCAGGCGTGGCGGTCGTGGTCACGTCGGGCTCCCTGGGTGGCAAGGTGGTGAACACCTCGGAGATCAGCGAGTACTGGACGACGTTGAGATATCCCAGGGCGACATGGGGCACCAGCACGACGACACCCATGATCAGGGTCACGACGGCGCCAAGACCGCCCCCGTGTGGGGCGAGGAGGTGATAGGCGTCATAGGCGGCCCAGGCCCGAAACCCGAGCAGGGAGAGGTTGGCCACCATGATCAGGCTGAGGGTGGGGAGTGTCACCCACGCCTTGACCACCTCACCCTGATAGAAGAGAACGGCGATGGCCGCGCCGACGAGCAGCACCAGGTCGACGCCGATCAGTCTCCTCCCCCGCGCCCTGTCCCCGGCATAGAGCTGGCCGGCGCCCGGGATCAGTGCGGAGAGCAGCGACGCCACCCAGGGGCGACGATGTGCGGGCACCCGGCGAGTGTATTTGTGGGAGGTGGCAATCTCCCGACACCACTGATCGTTTGGAGATCGGAGTACGCGGGTATCCCACGGGATCACCCAAAGTGAGGAAAGATGGGAATCATCGTTTGGCTTATCGTCGGTCTGCTAGCGGGCTTCATCGCCAGGGCACTGGTGCCGGGGAGAGATTCGATGGGCGTGGGCGGGACCCTGCTTCTCGGACTCGTCGGCTCACTGATAGGGGGCTTTCTCGGGAATCTCCTCTTCCAGGGGAACCTGAACATTGAGGCCGCAGGGATCATCGGTTCGATAATCGGAGCTGTCATAGCCCTTGTCGTCTACAGGTCCACTGGTACGCGGAGGATCTGAGGTTTGTTAGAGCCCCGCCTGAGGAGCAGAGGATGGTGACCATGGCGATCGGAGCTTCGAGGGCCGAGCGAGCCAGGAGAGGACATGCTCTAGGAACCGATCCGATCAGCCGGTGATGTCGACCCTCTCGTTGTAGAAGGCGACAGGTCCCGCGATATCGGCCGCCACGGGGAGAGGCTCGTCGTAGCCCCACAGGACATCGGCATGCAGACGACCTCCGACATCCGCCGACCAGTATCTGGCGTCGCCCTTCCAATGACATCGTGTGGTGTTCTGGGTGGGAGTGAGGAGGTCGAATCTCACGTCGCTCTTGGACAGTTACATCGATGTGATTCGCGTCCTGACGCCACCCCGCCTCCCGCGACGCACTCCTGGTGAGGCTTCAGAGGGACAGCCGGTAGCCGCACCGAAGGTGCCTGATCGCGATCCGTCAGCTACGAGGGACGATCTCGCGTCGCGATTCCCAGCGTCTCGCAGTCACGACTGAGGCGCCGCCGCCGTCGTTCGTGGCCCTCGCGCAGAACGCGGCGGTGCAGTGTGTCTACCTCCCAGCTTAGGACTGTAGAACGCCTGCGCATCGGTTGAGGCCGGGCTGCTGACCGGCGATGCGCACCCCCTCGCTGACAGCCGTGCCCTATACAGGTGCGGCCGCCGGTGACCGAGCGCGCCCGGCCATCCTCTCTGCGGAAGAAGGTGCTGGGTCGCCGTCGACGTGCTGACGTCGAACGGCTCCTTCAGGCGCATCAAGGTCTGCGCCGAGATGCCCACCTCGTCGACATCCGCCGCGAAGTCGACCCACGCACCGCCATCGACGAGACCGTCACATCCCGAGAGTGCGATCAGGCTGTCGCCTGCACCTGACGTGGCCAGACCGGCGTGACGTGGGCGAACAGTGGCGTCCAGCACTCGGCGAAGATCTCGGCACCACGGGCGATGGGGCAGCCCGTGCGGTTCCTCGATGGCGCGGGGGTCGACCGCCCACGCGCGCCATGCACCGCGTCGGCCTGGTCCACGGCGAACCGGCCCCGGCCCGCGAGCGTGCATCTACTCACCATCTTCGATGTAACCAATCGGCTCACCGACAGCAACGACCTCTCCGGCACCCGCAGTGATCTCGACGAGGAACCCGGAGGCGACCGCCTCCATCTCGACGGTGACCTTGTCCGTTTCAATCTCGGCGATGGCATCGCCCCTGGAAATCTGATCGCCAACCGCACGAAGCCACCGGACGATCAATCCCGTCTCCATGTCATAGCCCATCTTGGGCATCTCAATTGGCAGTCGCGCCACTTGGGTTTCCTCCATGCGAAACGTTTTCTGCTAGGGTATCAGCAATCAAACGTCGCGTGAGTCCGGAGCCTGCGATGGAGTACCTCGTCCACATCGAGGTGCGGTGGCCGCCCAACGGCAACGCCGAGGAGTTCGCCGCGCTGCTCGATGCCGAACGACGACGCGCACAGGAACTGTCGCAACGGGGCATCATCCGTCGTCTGTGGCGCGTACCCGGCAGGCGTGCGAACTGGGGCCTCTGGGAGGCCCCAGATGCGACCGCCCTGCACGCGGCGATCTCGTCCCTGCCGCTGCGCCCATGGCAGGAGGTCGAGGTTCACCCACTCGCGAGCCACCCAGCGGACCCCGAGCGACCCGGCGGCTCATGACGAATCGGCGCCCCCCAGACCAGGTCGTTGACCGAAGCCTCCCGTTCGTGGATGCCCACCATCACCTGTGGGAGCTCCGCCGTCTCCGGTACGACTGGCTCGAGGAGCCGGGCTGGGCTGCTGAATCGGACCTGATCGGCGATTACAAGATGCTTCGAGCCGATTGGGGGCCCGACCGACTGTTCCGTGAGTTCTACGGTCAGTCGGTCGTGGCGAGC
>JAKEHF010000196.1 GCA_022615295.1 Actinomycetota bacterium
GGCCAGCTGGAGGATGAACCCGTCGGCGTGCCTGCCGATGGCGTCGAGGGCCTTGGGCCCGTAACCGGACACCCACATCGGGAGATCCCATCCCTCGGTGACCCAGGGGATCCGCAACGGTCTCCCGTTGTAGACGACCTCCTCGCCGGCGACGAGACGCTTGATGACGGCCATCGACTCCACCATGGTCTCCAACGTGGTCGGTTTCGCCCCGATGTAGCGCAGGGCGGAATCCCCACGACCCATACCGCAGATGGTTCGACCCTGGTACATGTCGTTGAGGGTGGCGAACAACGAGGCGAGCACGGTCCAGTCCCTTGTCCCCGGGTTGGTGACCATCGGCCCGACGATCATCCGATCGGTGGCGGCCAGCATCTGTGAGTAGATGACGAACGGCTCCTGCCACAGGACATGACTGTCAAAGGTCCACCCGTGTGTGAACCCGAGACGCTCCGCCTCCACCGCCAACTCGACAACCCGTGATGCCGGCGGATCGGTCTGAAGGACCACCCCAAAGTCCATCAGACAAACCTCAGGTTGTAGAGCGGCCCAGGACCGACGATCTCTCTCAAGTACGCGCCTCGGTTCTCAGTTGTGGTACTGGCTGAGACCGCGGGGCAGATACTCCCCGTCGCCGGGGTTGCCGTGATAGGTGCCGTCGGAGATGATCACCTTTCCCTTGGAGAGCACCGTCTCCACCATGCAGCTCAGCTCCCAGCCCTCGTAGGCCGAGTAGTCGACATCCATGTGATGGGTCTCCGCGGTGATTACGTGAGTCGCCTTGGTGTCGAGGATGACGATGTCCGCGTCGGCGCCGACAGCGATGGTGCCCTTCCGGGGGTAGAGACCGAACATCCGGGCGGGTGTCGTCGCCGTTATCTCGACGAAACGGTTTGCATCGATCCGCCCCTCGGCGACTCCGCCGCTGTAGATCAACTCCATCCGGTTCTCGACACCAGGCATCCCGTTGGGGATCTTGGAGAAGTCACCCTGCCCCAGCTGCTTCTGGGTCCCGAACCTGGGATGGTCGCCCATGCAGAACGGGCAATGGTCGGTGGAGACCACCTGGAGATCATTGGTCCGCAGACCCCGCCACAGACGATCCTGATGCCCGGCAGCCCTGTCACGCAACGGCGGTGAGCACACGTACTTGGCTCCCTCGAAACCATTGCCCAGATCGTCCAGTGAGAGGAAGAGATACTGCGGACAGGTCTCTGCATAGACCCTGAGACCCTCGTCACGGGCTCGGATCACCTCGTCGAGGGCCTCCTTTGCCGAGAGATGGACGATGTAGAGCTGGGCCCCGGTCACCTCGGCCAGCTTTATGGCGCGATGCGCCGCCTCGCCTTCCAGGATCGACTTGCGGACGATGCCGTGATAGAGAGGATCGGTCTCCCCTCGCTCCAACGCCTGCTGGACGAAGACGTCGATGGCAATCCCGTTCTCGGCGTGCATGCATATGGTCGCTCCGTCCTCGGCGGCCTTTTGCATGGCCCTCACGATCTGGCCGTCGTCGGAATAGAACACCCCGGGGTAGGCCATGAACATCTTGAAGCTGGTGACACCCTCACGCATCAGCTGCTCCATCTCCTTGAGCGTCTGATCGTTGATGTCGCCGGTGATCATGTGGAACCCGTAGTCGATGGCGCAGTTCCCCCGGGCCTTCTCCATCCATGCCTCCCAGCCGTCCATCGCCGACTGGCCCTTGGTCTGGACCGCGAAGTCGATGATCGTCGTGGTCCCGCCAAATGCGGCGGCACGGGTCCCGGTCTCGAAGGTGTCGGCGGCAAAGGTGCCCCCAAAGGGCAGCTCCATGTGGGTATGGACATCTATGCCGCCGGGGATGACGAGCTTGCCCTCAGCGTCGATCTCGTTCTCGGCGACGACGGTGTGCTCCCGTCCGAGAAGCGCGACGACCTTCCCCCCGTCGATGAGCACGTCCGCCTGCATCTTCTCGACCGCGGTGACAACAGTGCCGTTGCGGATCAATGTGAGACTCATGGCTCCTCCCGTTAGCCCTCCCGGGCCTTGTGGATAGCGGTGCGCAACATGCCCAGACCCTGCTCGGCTTCATCCTCGGTTATGGAGAGCGCCGGGGCGATGCGGAGGGTGTTGCCGTAGAGCCCGCCCTTCCCGACGAGCAGACCCTCCTCGCGGGCCTGCTCCATGACAGCCGCCGTCAGCGACGTGTCCGGGGACCCGGTGGCCGGGTCGGCGAACTCGACACCGATCATCAGCCCCTTGCCGCGAACCTCGATGATCTCGGGCACCTCGTCCGCTATGTGATGAAGACCCTCCTTCAGCAGATTGCCCACCTTCAGTGCATTCGTCTGCAGGTCGTTGTCGAGGAGGTACGCGAGATTTGCCAGGGCGCCGGCGGTGGCCAGTGGGTTCCCCCCGAAGGTCGACAGGGAGTTGGCCTTGAGGGAGTCCATCAACTCGGCTCTTGCGACCACACCACCGATGGCGAGCCCGTTCCCCAGACCCTTGGCGAAGGTCAGCATGTCCGGGACGATCCCATGCGCCTGATAGCCCCAGAAGGTCTCACCAGTCCTTCCCCATCCCGTCTGGACCTCGTCGCAGATAAAGAGGATCCCGCTAGCGTCGAGGACCTCCTTGATGGCCCGCAAGAACCCATCGGGTGGGGTCGCGAAGCCTCCGACACCCTGTATCGGCTCGGCGATCATCGCCGCCACCTGACCCGAGGTGGCCACATCGAGCAGACTCTCGAGGTCGGCGACACAGGCAGCCGTGAACTGGTCGTCGTCCATGTCACGAAAGGGGCTGCGCAACTTGTAGGGACCATGGACATAGGTCACGTTGAAGGGGTTGTTGGCGGTCGGTGACCATGCCTTCTGGCCGGTGACGCCGATGGTCGAGTGGGACTTGCCGTGATAGCTGCCCCGGAAGGCAAGAACCTGGTTCGAGCCCTTGTACTGGGTGGCCAGCATCAGGGCGGCGTCGTTGGCCTCGGTGCCCGAGTTGGTGAAGAACACCTTGGCGTCCGGGATCCCGCTCAGCTCCGCGATTCGCTCGGCGAGCTCGATCTGCGGCTCGATCAGATAGAGGGTCGAGCTGTGGAGCAGCTTGTCGGCCTGGCGCTTTATGGCGTCAACCACCTCGGGGACGCGATGCCCGGTCATGGTGACGAGGATTCCCCCGAAGAAGTCCAGATAGCGATGCCCTTCGGCGTCGGTGACATGACGGCCCTCACCGTCCACCAGCGCGATGGGCTCGTCGTAGTACAGAATCATCCAGCTGGGCAGGACCCGGCGATGACGGGCGAGCAGTTCGGCGTGAGCGGCCATCGATCTCCTCGAGTGTTTGACCGTTGAGAGTAGCTCGGGGTCTGCCCGCTCCGCCCTGGAGGACGAACTGTCCAATGACCGCCTTCCTCGACGGCCTCGAGAGAACGACCTTCCGTATCCTGGCCACGTGCTCACTCCCCTGGCGCTCCTCCGGATCGAAGGGCTGGTGATGCTGATCGCCGGGGTCGTCGGTTTCGGCGCCACCGACGCCTCCTGGTGGTGGTTCTTCGGTCTTCTCCTCGCCCCGGACCTCTCGATGGCGGGCTATCTGGTGTCACCAGGCACAGGGGCGAAGGTGTATAACGCCGGCCACAGCCTGGTCGGCCCCGGTCTCCTGTTCGCCGCCGGCCTGGTATGGGAACCGGTGATGTACGTCATCGGGTCGATCTGGCTGACCCACATCGGGATGGACCGTCTCTTCGGTTACGGTCTGAAGTACCTCGACGACTTCCGACATACCCATCTCGGGGTCATCGGAGAAGGGAGAGGCTCGGTCTGACCCCTCAGGGAGCCACCAGGCTGCCGTAGGCGTCGGGACGGCGATCGCGATAGAAGGCCCACACCTTGCGCACCTCGTCGATCGTGTCCAGGTCGAGGTCACGGACCACCAACTCCTCCTCCGTGTCGGACGCAGGCTCGCCCACTCTCTGACCCCGCGGATCGACGAAGTACGACGACCCGTAGAAGTCATTGTCGCCGAACTCCTCCTTGCCGACACGGTTGATGGCGCCTATGAAGTACTCGTTGGCCACCGCCGCTGCCGGTTGCTCCAGGTTCCACAGATACATGGAGAGGCCACGACTGGTGGCGGAGGGGTTGAAGACGATCTTGGCGCCACCGAGACCGAGCGCCCTCCATCCCTCCGGGAAGTGGCGGTCATAGCAGATGTAGACCCCGATCCTGCCCACTGCGGTGTCGAAGACCGGATACCCGGTGTTGCCGGGCCGGAAGTAGAACTTCTCCCAGAACCCCTTGACATGTGGGATGTGGGTCTTGCGGTACTTCCCCAGATACGACCCGTCGGCATCGATGACGGCGGCGCTGTTGTAGAGGAAGCCGTCGTCCTCCTTCTCATAGATGGGGACCACGAGGACCATGCCGGTCTCCTTGGCCACCCCCATCATCCGGGTCACGGTGGGACCGTCGGGAACCTGCTCTGCGGTGTCCTTGTGGTCGTCGTCCTGCACCTGGCAGAAGTAGGGGGCGTTGAAGAGCTCCTGGAAGCACATGACACGGGCGCCCTGGTCGGCGGCGTCGTACGCGTACTTGACGTTCTTGTCGACCATCGACTCCTTGTCACCGGTCCAGGCCGTCTGGACTATCGCGGCACGCACCACGTTGGGCATCGATTCCTCCTGACTCGATCTCTGGGGCGAAACCTAGTGCATGGAGTGGCGGCAGATGTCTGCCGCCACTCCGATCGGGGAGGACCCGAGCCGGTCTACTCGCCTCCCTCCGTGAGCTCGATCTCACGCCGCTCGTATGAGCTGCCGGTGACGTCGAGACCCTCCTCCTCGAGGGCATCGACCGCCGCCTGTGCCAGGTCGGTGCGATAGGCGTCGTCACTTATCTCGACGCCCTGCAGCTCGGGGATCTGGCCGGTGGCCACGTCGACCGTCTGCTCCCACAGGCCGGTGTTCATGACCCCGATGCCGCTGGTGGCGGGGAAGATCAGCCCGAGGATCTCGTTGAGCTGCCACGCTTGATGGCTGGCCCCGAGCGTCGAGCCGTTCGCCAGGACGATCTCGACGCATTCGTCGAAGCTGCCCAGACAGTGGATCCATCCGCGGAAGGACGCTCTGAGGAACCGCTCGGCGATGTCCTCGTTGCCGGGTTCGGCTATCCACTCGGCGTTGACCCAGACCGCGTCTTGCAGCATGGCGGTGCCCACGTCGTTGAAGTCGATGACGGCTAGGTCGGTGGGCTGGTAGAGCTCACCGGTGTCCGGGTCGACCGCCTCGAGCACCTGGGCATACTCGTTGTAGATCATCGCCTCGGCGACGTCGATGTCACCGTTGAGCAGGGCCAACATCGAGAAGTCCTGGGCGACCAGGTCCACCTGGTCGGAGATTCCGGCCTGCTCGAGAGCCGCGGTCAGCTCGAACTCGTTGCCGAAGCCCCAGTTGCCGACCTGCCTGCCGGCGAAGTCCTCGACCGTGGTGATCCCCTGCTCGGCGAACGACACCATCAGCGTTCCCGAGCGCTCGAACACCTGGGCGATGTTGATGATGTCGGCGCCCTGCTCTCTCGAGACCAGCGCCTTGGGCACCCAGGCGAGCCCGAACTCGGCTCCCCCGGTGGCGAGGACGGTCTGGGGAACGATCTCGACCGCACCCTCCAGGATCTCGACCTCGAGACACTCGTCCTCGTAGTACCCGAGGTCGTTGGCCACGAAGTAGCCGGCGAACTGTGACTGGGTCACCCACTGCAGCTGGAGCCTGACGGCGTCGGGCTCGGTGCACTCCACGGTGCCACCATCACCCCCACCACCGCCACATGCCGCCGCCAACAGGGCCAGGGCGGCCACGAGCGCCGGCCAGCGCGTCTTGCGTTTCATTCCTCCTCCTCGGTGCTAAGTGGTCCTCGGCCCGCTGAGCTTCAACATATACCGCGTCGAGGTGACGTGTCGCTCAGGTCGACACCGAGCGGAGCGACACATGCCACGGCATCGCCAGACGCTCGAGAAGTGTCACCACCAGATAGAGGGTCACACCCATGATGGAGGCCACGAGGATGGCGGCCCAGGCATCCGGATAGACGAACAGACTGGCCTTGGTCAGGATGTATTGGCCGAGCACGTCCTGGGACCCACCGAAGTACTCGGCGACGATGGCGAAGACAATGGAGAGGACCGCCACGACCCGCAACGCCGAGAAGAAGAAGGGGATGGCGTGGGGGACACGCACCCGCCACATCACCTCGCTCGGGGCTGCGGCATAGGACTCCATCAACTCGAGCTGATCCGGGTCGACCTCGAGTAGACCCCGCGCCGTGTTCACCATGACCGGGAAGAACACCACCACCCCCACCACCACCATCTTCGGGACCGGGCTGGTGATCGAGAACATCCCGTTGGCAATGGGAGCCAGGGCGATGATCGGGATCGAGTTGGCGGCGATGGCGAGGGGCATGAGACCCTCGCGCACCGGTGCCCAGCGCACCGTGGCGAGGGCGACGATGACCCCGAGGACCGTCCCGCCAACCAGGCCGGTGACCGCCTCGACGAGGGTGTTCCACCCTGCGCTCCAGATGACCGCGGCGGTCTCGACGAAACGTGTCAC
>JAKEHF010000197.1 GCA_022615295.1 Actinomycetota bacterium
ACGGGTTGGCCCAGCTTCTACCAGCCCATCGAGGGCGGCAGGATCACCGAGCTCGACGACAGCTCCTACGGGATGCGGCGTACCGAGATCCAGTGCTCGAACTGTGGGGGCCATCTGGGGCATGTCTTCGACGACGGGCCAAACCCCACCGGTCTCCGTTACTGCGTGAACTCGGCGTCCCTCGATCTCGACGCCGATCAGACCGGCTGATCCCGGAAACGGCGCATCGCTGTAACCAGCTCGGTCTCCAGGGGGACCTCGGCCACAGCTCGTGGGTCCAGCCTGGCCTCGACTAGACCGCCCTTCTCGGTGATACACGCGTCGACCGCGCCCAGGATCCCCAGCACCCTCTTGTTCGAAGGGAGGACCTCGAAGCACAGCTCGGGGATGTCGTCGGCCCGGGCCACGGCGAGTAGGGCATTGAACAGGGCCGTTCCCACCCCCCTCCCCTGAAAGTCGTCGATCACGGTCACCGCGACCTCGGCGCAACCCCCGGTCCGGATGTAACGGCCGACCCCGGCGCCCTGACCTGCGACGACGGCGACCCAGGCCACATGGTCGACCTGGTCGATGACGGTGAGATAGTCCCACTCCCCCTCGGTGAAACGCTGCCGACCCTGACCGAAGCGGCTGAAACGGCTCTCCAAGGACATCTCCTCGAGACCCTGGACCAGGTAGGAACGGTCGTCGGGTGACAACGGGAAGAGGATGACCGTCGTACCGTCCCTGAGGGGAAGGAGAACCCGGGGTCTGTCCTCGGGGATGAGCACTTCCATGCCGGGGGCATTGTCGTCGGTCTCACCGGGTTCCAGGCCGTGGCCGGCGACCGGGGTAACTTCACCCCGATGACGAGACGGCGGCTGGCCACGGCCACCTACGACTTCGGCTCGGGGAGAAGGGAGTCTCACGACTCCACCCCCTTCTACTCCAGGTTCACCCCACCGCTGGTGACCGAGGACGAGACGGTGGCACCGCCGGTGCGACGCGACGTGCTCTTCCGCGGTGACGCCCGCACCATGACCCCCGACCAGGTGGCGGACGGCTCGGTGGCCCTGGTGGTCACCTCCCCCCCGTACTACGCAGGCAAGGAGTACGAGACCGACACCGCATCGGGATCGGTCCCCACCAGTTACCTCGAGTATCTGGACATGCTGCGGGAGGTCCTCGCCGTGTGTCGGGACAAGCTGGAGCCTGGTGGCCGCATGGCCGTCAACATCGCCAACCTGGGGAGGAAGCCCTACCGATCACTCTCCGCCGACGTGATCACGATCCTCCAGGACGAGCTGGGCATGCTCCTCCGTGGCGAGGTCATCTGGCGAAAGGCGCGGGGCGCCGGGGGGAGCTGTGCCTGGGGCTCCTACCTCTCGCCGCAGAACCCGGTGCTCCGTGACGTGACCGAGAGAGTGATATTGGCCTCGAAGGGGAGATTCGACAGGGCGGTCAAACCGGAGGTCCGCAAGAGGCTCGGGATGCCCCATGTGGCGACGATCGGCACCGAAGAGTTCCTCGAGGCCACGATCGACGTCTGGGAGATCCCGGCGGAGAGCGCAACAAGGGTTGGGCACCCGGCGCCGTTCCCCGTCGCCCTGCCCCGCCGTCTCATCGAGCTGTACACCTATGAGGGGGATCTCGTCCTCGACCCCTTCATCGGCTCGGGCACCGCCGCGGTGGCGGCGATCAGGTCCGGGCGTCACTACGTGGGTTTCGACACCGAGCAGTCCTATCTCGACCTGGCGGAGCGGCGCATCCGCGAGGAGCGGACGTCGTGAGAGTCCTCGCCGTGTGCGCCGGGAACATCTGTCGCTCCCCTGCGGCCGAGGCGGCACTCCGTGAAGCGGCCCACGAGGCCGGGCTCGCCGTCGAGGTCGACTCGGCGGGTACCGGGGCGTGGCACGTGGGCCAGGCTCCCCACCCCCACATGGTCGAGGCCGGCGCCGGCGTCGGTCTCCACATCGACGGTCGGGCCCGTCGTTTCACACCCGCTGACTTCGACAGGTTCGATGTCATCGTGGTCATGGACCGGTCCAACCTGCGTCACGTCCTCGGGCTGGCACCCAATCTGGCGGCGCGGGCCAAGGTGAGGCTGTTCCGCACCTATGACCCCACGTCCGATGACGACGAGGTGCCCGATCCCTGGGGTGGGCCTCTCGAGGACTACGTCGAGACGATCCGGTTGGTCAGGGCGGCGGCCGCCGGTCTGGTATCCACCCTGATGGCGGCTAGGCCCGGTTGAGGATCCGATAACCCTCGAGCAGGAACTCCAGTGCGTCGTCGGCCGGTTGGGAGGATGCGACGAGGTCCCCATACCCCAGGCTGGCCCCGTTGAAGTGCCGGTCGTTCCAGAAGGCGAGCCCGCGGTCGATCACCCCCCAGGCCGCCAAATAGACATAAGGCTCCGGGTGGGACCGGTCGCCTGGGGAGAAGCCATAGCTCCCCCGGGCCGGGCCCCGACCGATCTCGGTGGCGAGGTCGAAGTGCTCGGGCCAGAGCTGGACCTCACCGACGTCGTCATCGGGTGTGGCCATGGCCCGGAGCCTCTCCAGCACCACGACCCCGAACATGAACCATTCCGCGATGTGTCTGGTGACGTCGGGGTCGACGTCGAGCCGTCGGTCGGGCGGCACCGGGTGCAGCGGGTCACGGAAGCCCACGAACCAATCCGTGTCGTAGGGGATGCCCAGGAAACGACAGGCCTCACGGATGGTTGTGACGGTTTGGGTGGCGACCCCCAGGGCCGTCTCGAGGACGAGGAGATCGCCTTCGACGGACGCCGTCTTGCCGTCGAAGGTGGGGGTGGCGAACCCGTCCGGCGTGGGGTGGAGACCCATCCTCCTCTGCGCCCGGTATCTGGCGGGAGCGAGCGCGAAAAAGGCCAGTTGATGCAGGGCGTCCCTTGTCGTTGCCAGGTCCGCCGGGAGGGGTCTCACGATCTCGGCCTCCAGAACGCCACGAGCTGACCTGCGGCAAGGGGGATCCCGGCGAGGACGACGATCACACCGGTGACGCCGGTGAGCTCGATGCCGAGGGACGCGTCGAGTGAGAAGGAGCCAGGACCGAGGAGCCCGAGGACCAGCGCGGCCACCGAGAGGGTGGCCACATACTCATAACCCTCGTCGGGGCGGCGGAAGACGAAGAACCCGGCGTGACGATGGACCGTCCAGAACGCGACCAGCATCGTGGCGAGCAGACCGGCCGCCGCAGGGGCTGTGAGCAGACCCAGGATCAGCCCGGCCCCGATGGCCAACTCGGTGAGAAAGGAGAGCCGGGCGTTGAGGGCCGCCGACCGGAACCCGACCTTCTCCAGCCACCTGGCCGTTCCCTGCTGGGTGCGCCCATGGTTCACGCCATGCGCCGCCATCACCAGGCCCACCCAGACACGGAGGATCGTCATGGCCACGTCGAGCTCGCTCATAAAGGTCATTGAAGCCGATCGTCCCCGGGCCCGATGCCAAACCCCTGGGTTTGCCCCCATGTTCGGTACGGTTCGGGGCTCATGAGAAGCTGGACCGAGGGTCTTGCAGCCCTCGTCGTCGTCGCCGGGCTGGGTCTCGTGATGTTCGCATTCACCGGGGAGTCGATCACCGACGGTGGGACCGACACCACCGACCCGGCCGTGGTGTTCGACCCCGATGCCGCCGAGCGGGGCGCGGTGCTCGCCGAGGGCACCGCGTGTCTGCAATGTCACACCAGGGACGGTTCCTCCGCCACCGGCCCCACCTTCAAGGGTCTGGCCGGTTCTGATCGCCCCCTGACCACAGGCGAGTTCGTGACCGCCGACGACAGCTATCTCTTCAACTCCATCGTCGACCCCTCGTCCCAGATCGTGGAGGGCTTCGACAACGTGATGCCGGGGACCTTCGCCGACCAGCTCACCGAGACCGATATCGAGGATCTGATCGAGTTCATCAAGTCCCTGTCCTGACGAGCTCCCCACACCCCCTCCACCACCCTTCGGGTCGCCGGTGCCCCGTTTCACGAGGGAACCACTGGGAATATGACATGACCCCGCTCAAGTTGTAGCATCGCGAAGCACTCAACTACGGACCTGGAGGTCATCGACATGTCACGAGCCGTTGGGATCGACCTCGGCACCACCAACAGCGTCATCGCTGTCCTCGAGGGCGGTGAGCCCACCGTCATACCCAATGCCGAAGGGGGTCGGACCACCCCGTCGATCGTCTCTTTCAAGGACGGCGAGGTCCTGGTCGGCGAGGTCGCCAAACGTCAGGCGATCACCAACCCCGATCACACCGTGCGCTCGGTCAAGCGTCACATGGGGACCGACTGGTCGATCGACGTCGACGCCAAGAGATATACCGCGCAGGAGATCTCGGCGCGGATCCTGATCAAGCTGAAGCGAGACGCCGAGGCCTTTCTCGGGGACACCGTGACCGATGCGGTGATCACGGTGCCTGCCTACTTCAACGACGCGCAACGTCAGGCCACCAAGGAGGCCGGTCAGATCGCGGGTCTCAACGTGCTCCGGATCATCAACGAGCCGACCGCCGCCTCCCTGGCCTACGGTCTCGACAAGGAGACCAGCGACCACACCATCCTCGTGTTCGACCTGGGTGGGGGCACCTTCGACGTCTCCGTGCTCGATATCGGGGACGGCGTCTTCGAGGTCAAGGCCACCTCGGGTGACACCCATCTCGGTGGCGACGACTGGGACCAATCCGTGATCGAGTGGCTGGTCACCGGGTTCAAGAACGATCACGGCGTCGACCTGAGCAAGGACCGGATGGCCATGCAGCGTCTCAAGGAGGCCGCCGAAAAGGCCAAGATCGAGCTTTCCAGCGTCGTCGAGACAGAGGTGAACCTCCCGTTCATCACCGCCACCGACGCCGGGCCCCTGCACATGCAGGTCAAGCTGAGCCGCTCCGAGTTCCAGAAGCTGACAGAGGACCTCCTGGAGAGGACCAGACGCCCCTTCCAGCAGGCGATCAAAGACGCCGGGATCAACGTCTCGAAGATCGATCATGTCGTCCTCGTCGGTGGATCGACCCGTATGCCCGCGGTCCAGGACCTGGTCAAGGAGTTGACGGGCAAGGACCCGCACAAGGGTGTGAACCCGGACGAGGTGGTGGCGGCCGGTGCGGCAATCCAGGCCGGCGTCCTCAAGGGTGACGTCAAGGACATCCTCCTGCTCGACGTGACCCCGTTGACCCTGGGCATCGAGACCAAGGGCGCGGTGATGACGCGGATGATCGAGCGCAACACGACGATCCCCACCAAGAGGTCGGAGATATTCACCACGGCCGAGAACAACCAGCCCGAGGTGGAGATCAACGTGCTCCAGGGAGAGCGGACGATGGCCGTCGACAACAACAGTCTCGGCAAGTTCAGGCTCACCGGGATACCACCTGCCCCGATGGGAGTCCCCCAGATCGAGGTGACCTTCGACATCGACGCCAACGGGATCGTCCACGTCCACGCCAAGGACCTGGCGACCAACAAGGAGCAGCAGATGACGATCACCGGCGGGACGGCGTTGTCGAAGGACAAGATCGACCAGATGGTCAAGGATGCCGAGGCTTACGCCGAGGAGGACGCCAGACGTCGCGAGGCCGTCGAGACCCGGAACCGGGCCGATCAGCTCCTCCACCAGACCGAGAAGCTGCTCCAGGAGCAGAGCGAGCAGATGACCGAGGACGAGAAGACCTCGATCGAGACGGCGGTGACCGCGCTACGTGAGGCTCTGGACGACGGCGAAACCACCACCCAGATGCTCCAGACGAAGATGGACGAGCTCGTCCAGGCGAGCCAGGCCATGGCCACCAGGCTCTACCAGCAGGCAGCCGCCGGTCAGACAACCGGCGATACCGACAGCGGTGGCGACGAGGACATCGTCGAGGCCGAGATCGTGGACGAGGATGAGTGAGCCGACACGCGGTGAGCGTGAGGAGAGTCTTCCCGCGGAGGCCAACAACAAGGTCCCCGATCCCCACTCCCTGGGGCTCGAGCTCCCCGAGGCGCCCGATGACGCAATAGCCCTCCTCCTCACCGAGCTGGGTACCGCCCGGGACGAGGCGAGCTCCTACCTCGACGACCTTCGTCGGGTGGCCGCCGACTTCGACAACTACCGCAAACGGACGATGAAGGAGACCGCGGCCATCCTCGACCGGGCCACCGAACGCGTGGTGCAGGGTCTCATGCCGGTGCTGGATTCCTTCGACGCCGGTCTCAACACCGAGCCGGGCACCGAGACCGAGCGACTCCTCTACTCGGGGCTGCTCAACACCAGGGAGCAGCTGCTCAAGTCCCTGGAGGCCGAGGGGCTCGAGGTGATACCGACGGTCGGTGAGCCTTTCAACCCGGCACTACACGAGCCGGTCGAGGCGCCGGCAGGCACGGGGAGACTGATCGTCAAGGACGAGCTGCGACGCGGGTACAAGCTCCGCGACAGGGTGCTCCGTCCCGCCCTGGTGAGCCTGGAAGCCAGAGGATGAACCGGGATTGGATCGAGAAGGACTTCTACAAGACCCTCGGCGTCGACAACGGGGCACCTGCGGACGAGATAAAGAGGGCCTACCGCAAGCTCGCCCAGAAGCACCATCCCGACGCCAACCCTGACGACCCCGGGGCCGAAGAGCGGTTCAAGGAGATCTCCGAGGCGTACGCCACGCTCTCCGACGCCGAGCAGCGCAAGGAGTACGACCAGGTTCGCCGGGTCGCCGGGTCGGGCGGCTTTTCCGGCTTCGGCGGTCGACCGGGTGGCTTCGGCGGCGCCCAGGAGGTCCGTATCGAGGACCTCTCCGACCTGCTAGGTGGGAGTTTCGGCGACATCTTCGGGTTCGGCGGCCGCTCCACCGGAGGCCCGACGGCAGGCCCCGATCTGGACACCGAGCTGACCCTTGGGTTCGAGGATGCGGCCCACGGTCTGACCACCGCGGTGACCGTGAGGGGCGCCGTCCCCTGCACCCGTTGTGGTGGCAACGGCGCCGAGCCGGGCACCGCAGTTCATGTCTGCCCCACATGTGGGGGGCGGGGCACGGTCGCTCAGAACCAGGGCTTCTTCTCGTTCTCCCAGCCGTGCCCCCAGTGCCGGGGGGCGGGTCGTCTCGTGGAGACCCCTTGCTCCCAGTGTCGGGGCAGCGGCACCGAGAGCCGGATCAGAGAGGTCAAGCTCCGGGTCCCGGCCGGGGTCAAGGACGGGACCACGCTCCGGCTGCGGGGCAAGGGAGACCCAGGCTCGTTTGGCGGCCCGCCCGGCGATCTGCTGGTGCACATCCGGGTCGCCCCCAGTCGCACCTTCGGTCGTCGCGGCGACGATCTCACTCTCACCGTGCCAGTCACCTATACCGAGGCGGCCTTGGGGACCAAGATCGACGTCCCCACCCTCAACGGGTCGGTCAGGGTAAAGATCCCCGGCGGCACGCCGACCGGCAAGACATTCCGTGTCAAGGGAAGGGGGATAGTCCCCGAGGGTGGCAAGCCGGGCGACCTCCTGGTGACCGTCCAGGTGTCGGTCCCCTCCAAGATATCGAAGGAGGAGCGTCGGCTCCTCGAGGAGCTCGCCGCCATGGAGACCGGGGACGTGCGGTCACATCTGAGATGATTGGAGCGACATGAGTGAGCCAACCAGGGCGGTGTTCGTCATCTCGGTTGCGGCCGAGCTGGCGGGGATGCACCCCCAGACCCTGAGGATCTACGAGCGCAAGGGTCTGATCGACCCGTTCCGCACCCCGGGCGGGACCCGTCGCTACTCGCAGGAGGACATCGAGCGGCTCCAGCTCATACAGGAGCTGACGAGTCAGGGGCTCAACCTCGAGGGGGTGAGACGTGTGCTCGCCCTCCAGGAGGAGAATCGCCAGTTGAAGAGGAAGGTCGACCGGCTCCGTGACAAGATCGAGGACCTGGAGGAGGACACGGAGAGACGTCTCGAGGAGATGGCCCGCGCCTATCGGAGGGAGATCGTCCTCCGCAGCCAGGTCGCCGACGTCCTGGGTAAGGAGAAATGACGACCGGATATCAGGGGCCCGTGCGGATCATCGGTAGCGACGGCGTCCTGCTCACCACCGGTGCAGCCGACCTCAGTCCCGACGAGGACACCGGGAGCTGGCGTGGCTCGCTGGCGACGCTCCGGGGGACCGCCGTGGCCGGCAAGGCACTCGTCGTCGAGCTCGAGATACCCCAGGACGGCCGGGGTCGCGCCCAACTGATTCCCGCGGGCCTGAACGGAGAGAAGGCGATCTCGACGGTCACCGGTCTCGGCGTCTGGCCCTTCGCCTGACACCGTTCTGTGAAGATCTTTGGGGGCAGTATGCGCAAAAACCTCCACAGAACGGTCAGTCGACCCCCCAGGGGATCATCCCGTCCGGGGGCTCATACGGGGCGATGGCAGCTCCGAGACCGTTGACTGTCGTCATGGTGCGCTCA
>JAKEHF010000198.1 GCA_022615295.1 Actinomycetota bacterium
AGGGACCCCCAGGATGCCGAAGTACGCAGCTCTGATCTATTCCGATGCCGCTGACGAGCAGCGTCAGCCCTCCCCGGAGGAGATGCAGCAGGTCATGACCGACTACATGGAGTTCGGGAGGAACGCCGGGTCGGTCATAGTCGGAGGTGAGGCCCTCCATCCGACGGCCACCGCCACCACGATCCACGTCGAGGGCGGGAAGGGTGGCAAGGCCCTGTTCACCGACGGCCCCTTCGCCGAGTCCAAGGAGGTCCTCGGTGGCTTCTACCTCCTCGACTGCGCCGACCTCGACGAGGCTCTGAGATGGGCCCAGCAGATACCCGGGGCCTGGCACGGAAAAGTGGAGGTGCGACCCGTGATGGAGTTCAACGAGTCGGGCTAATGGGCCACTGGTTGATCGGGTAGCCGACCTGGGCTCGGGTCGACAAGGGGGGCCGATCCGATAGTCTGGCCTTGGTGAGGGCCGGGTGGCGTTTCGGGAGTTGGTGGGGAGCCATCATCGCATGCGGACTGTTGCTGTCAGCCTGTGCCGAAGTCACCGTGCCGAGCTCCGAGGCAACGGCTTCCAATGCGGCGACCACCACACCCGCTCCGGTAGGAGACACCCAGGCCGGGGACACGGAGGCGCCCGACGAGGAGAGCGTCGCCGGCTGCGCCTTCGCACAGGGCGAACCCCTGACCAGGGAGGTCTCGGTGCCTCTCAGCCATCTGGGGGAGTCGAACGGAGTGCGTGTCGAAGGCGCCCTCTATCCCCGACCGGAGTACGAGGGCAACCCGTGGTCGCAGTGGGGTCAGGGTCTCGTGCTCGGAGATGGTCGATTCCTCTCGGCCATCGGCGACCATCGAGGCAGCGACGGCAACTCGTTCATCTACGAGTACGACCCGCAGTCCGGTCGGCTCACCCTGCTCGCAGACGTCCTGAGCCACACCGACCACGATCCCGGCACCTGGGGATACGGCAAGGTCCATGGTCAGCTGGTGTCAGGTCCGTGTGGCGAGGTCTATTTCTCTACCTATTGGGGGACGACGTCGGGTCTCGAGTTCGAGGGCAACTACCGGGGCGATCTCCTCTTCCGGCTCGACCCCGAAGCCATGACCATGAGCCCTCTCGGCGTCCCAATCGAGTTCCACGGGCAGGCGTCTCTGGCGAGCGACCCGCAGAGCGGTCTGGTCTACGGAGAGTCGGTCGATCCGATCGAGCGGGCCAGGGGAAACGAGGTGGGGCCCTTTTTCGCCTACGACGTGCGGCAGGAGGAGGTCGTCTACCGCGGGCCCGACTCGCCCCACGTCGGTTACCGGAACATGATCGTCGACCAGATCGGTCGGGCTTACTACTCGATCGGTGACGGAAGACTCGCCGTCTACGACCCGGCGACGAGCTCGATCAGCGAGCTTGACGGCCGTCTTCCCGGCGAATGGCTGCGGGCCTCCACCCTTCCCGGCCCGGATGGGCGGGTCTTCGGGGTCACCGTGGAGCCCGATTCGTTCTTCGCATTGAGCTCCGACGGCTCCATCGAAGAGCTCGGGGAGGCAACCGGCTACACCACGAGCCTGGCCCTCGCCCCAGGCGGGGAGGCTTTCTACTACCTCTCGGAGGCCCACGGCCAGGCCTGGAGGTCTGGCGCGCCTCTCATGAGGGTCGATACCACAACCGGCCGCCAGGAGACCCTCGTCGAGCTGAACCCCCTGGTCGAGAGGGGTCTTGGGCACATCGTGGGTGGCTCCTACAACCTCGCCGTCTCAGCCGACGGCGATTCGGTCTTCATCGGCGTCAACGCCAGTCCCCCCGGCGACGACTCCGGTTTCGGAGAGGTGATCCTGCTCGTCGTGCATCTGCCGTGAGGAGGTCGGCACCCATCGCGGTCTTCCTCTTGACGGTGGCCTGCACGACCTCATCCACCGAACCCCACCAGGGCACCGTCGCGGAGACGACACCTGACACCCCCGAGACGTCTGAGCCCGAAGTTGTCGAGACATCGATGACTTGTTGGAGCGCCGCTCCGGGATCGGGTACGAGCATGACGTTCTCCGACCGAACCGAGGAGATGGGGGCGCTGCAACCTCTCACCGGCATGCACGGGCACGCAGCCATATGGCTCGACGTCAACGAGGACACCTACCCGGACCTGCTGGTGGGGACGTTTGCGGACCGACCGGCGGAGGCATACCGGGTGCGTGGTGCGGACGGCGCTTCACCGGACACGCTGCTTCTCGGCGGACCCGCTGGCTTCGAGCAGGAGACCGGGCTGCCCGAGATGCTGACCAGGACCTCCGGCGCCTTCTCCGGCGATCTCGACAACGACGGGGACCTCGACTTGGTGCTGGCCCGCAACGAGCGCCCCGACCTGATCGAGGGGCCTGCGAGCCAGATCCTCGTCAACGACGGGGGCTCGCCGCGCCAGGTGGATCTGGGTGGGATCCCGTCGGGCTTCGGGGGCCGTTCCGGTGCTGTCCTCGATTTCGATCGGGACGGTCTTCTCGACCTCTTCATCGCCGAGGACAGGTGGGCCGGCGGTCACAGTCGCCTCCTCCACAACGAGGGAGGCCTGGTGTTCAGCGACGCCACCGAGGCAGCCGGTCTGCCGACCGATATACACGGGCTCGGTGTCGCCATCGCCGATTTCAACAACGACGGGTTACCGGAGCTGTTCGTCGCCGGCTCCAATCGAATGTTCACCTCGACCGGGCCCGGTGCCTTTCGTGAGATCGACTCGAGCGTCTTCGCCTGGGAGGTGTTCGGGCCTGAAGACGACGTGGCCGGGGTGTCCGTCGCGGACATCAACCGAGACGGTCTGCTCGACATGGCCGTCGGTCATCACTTCAACAGCACGGTGGACGAGGGCTCCGAGGTGGCAGTCCGTCTCTACCTCAACGTCACCCCGCCCGATGGGACGTCGGCCTTCGAGGACATCACGACGATCTCGGGGATGACCCCCCTC
>JAKEHF010000199.1 GCA_022615295.1 Actinomycetota bacterium
CTTCCTCGACGCACCGATCGGCCAGGCCGGTGCCGGCAACGCCGGATGGGGTGGGATGATGCGGATCGGCTCAGGGACCACTTATCCCAACCTCCACGCCATGGGCCAGCTCATGGGCAAGATCGACGATTCGTCTGCGGTGCGTCGCCTCGATATCGACGGGCCCGAGGGGACCAGGGTGTACGAGTTGGTGGAAGGTCGGGTGTGGGTCGCCTGGTACGACCCGCCTTTCCTCGTCCTCCACGGCGATCCTCCTGTGGAGACCGAGGTCGCCGTGCCCACCGGGCCGGGCACCGTCATCGTCGAGTCGATGATCGACCGTATCGGACAGACCCGGCCGGAGACCGTCGAGATGGAATCCCCGTCCGGGGGAATCACCCTCACCTTGGGCCAGTGGCCGGTGTACGTCACCGTCGACGAGTGATCAGATCACGGGGCCAGGCTCTTGCGGAGGGGGTGGGATTCGAACCCACGAGGAGCCGGATCGGGCATAACGGTCGTCTAGACTTTCTGTCGACCCACTCGCGCACCCCTCCGCTGGTCAAAAGCCCTGCTCAGAGGTCAGTGACCGGCCACCGCTCGGGCCCCTTCGACAACGTTTGAGGGTTCTGGACCGCATCAGGTAGGGGCTGTCTGATTGAGACGTCCAGCACAGACACGCCGCTATCCACACCCTCCCGGCACCACGACTCAATTGGCGTCGACTCCCAACAGTCGGGGAGGCACCCACCCGGCTGCTCGTTGACAAGCGTCAGTCGGAGGGGCAGCTAGGCGCGTGTCGGGAAGGTGTCGTTCATCTGTCGAGAAAGGTCGTTCATCCCCGGTGATCACCGACTGGTTGCGGACTATTGACACCCCTTCCCCGAAGCCAATTGGGTATCGGACAGGCGACATCAGCTTGGAGGTCTTGATGAAGACAGCGTTGAGTCGGCGAATCACCCGGGTGATGCTGATCGCCATGATCGTCCTCCCCATGGCGCTTCCAGCCACCGCGGTCTGGCCCTTTACTTTGCGGGAAAACGGCTCCATCATCTGCGGATCAGGCAAGCTTCGGAGCCAGATCAGGGCATACGGGGATCATCAGCACAAAGACAACGAGTTGATCACCCAGTTCGATTTCGCTGGCGGCGAGCACACCACCCAGATCGTCTTGAGTGGAGCCACAACCTGGAACTGGAAGCTCTACAACCAGACCGGGTATCTGTACTACGCGGCCGATTCATGGGCGACCTGCACCGTGTAGGACACGGCCGTCGTCTCAGCTCCAGAGTCCATCTCTTGCTCCTCACCGCTGTTGCCCTAACCGCGTGTGCCGAAGGCCCAAGGAATGCCCCCACGATGTCAACGGAGGCAGCGGTCGGCAACAGCTTCCTGCCACCTGATCGGGCGGTGGTGGCCGCTCTCTACGAGACCCAACGCGATCACTACACCGGAGCCGAGCGGATGATGGTATTGGCCGTCTGCCTCGAGAACGAGGGATTCGCAGCCGCGGTGCGGGGAAACGCCATACAGGTCCGGGTTCCTGAGGAGCAGGAAGCGGCCTTTGAGGATGCACGGGCCAATTGCAGCGCGGAGGTCGACGCAAGGTTTCCTGAGCCGGAACCGCCAACGCCGGAAGTCGAGTATCGGTTCAATTTAGAACTCGCAGAATGTCTTCGAGCCGAGGGGTATGAGATATCGCAGGCTCCGAGCTTCGAAACCTGGCGTGACAGTATCGGGAACGCCCGGGTGTGGCATCCGTACAACGACGTAGCCCCTTTGAACCTCTCTCAAACCGAGTGGGACCGGTTGAACATGGTCTGCCCCCAATATGGCGTCGGGTAGACGCATCAGGTGATGAGCGGTCCGCGGCTTGACCTTCGGTGCGAGTCGTAGGCTGAGGCGCATGAGTGGCTTCCCGCGCATCGTCGCCTTGGTCTTGCTCGCAGCTGCCTTCGTAGCCGTCGGCTGGTGGGCGGGGATGGTGGCGGTGGAGCCTCCCAACGATCCGTTGGCTGACCGAGAGGCAGTCACCTATACGGTGGCAGAGGGCTCGGTGGGTCGTTCCCTTCGCTTCGCCGCCGTGGCTGAGTGGCGATTCCAGGATCTGGCCCGTAATGCGGCCGTGGGTGTAGTCACCTCCGTGGACGTGACGCCGGGAGACATAGTCACCGAGGGTCAAGTGCTCTACACAGTGGATCTGCGCCCGGTGGTGGCGGCTCAGGGTGCGTTGCCAGCGTTCCGCGACCTGAGCTTGCGAGCAGAGGGTGACGACGTGGCCCAGCTTCAGAGCTTCCTAGCCAGATTGGGTTTCTACGACGGCGACAGAGATGGCGGTTTCGGGGCGGACCTGCAGGCGGCGGTGCGCTCATGGCAGGAGTCGCTCGGAGTCGAGGATGACGGCGTGGTCCGTCGCGGCGACCTGGTGTTTGTTGCCGAGCTCCCGGCGCGCATGGTCTTGTCGGAAGGGGTGACAGTGGGAGCGCCACTGAGCGGCGGTGAGCTTGTGGTGCGTCTTGTGTTGGAGGAGGTCCGGTTCTGGATCCCGCTATCCGTTGAGCAGAGGAGTTTGGTGCCGCTGGCGGCCGAGGTGGAGGTGACCCATGGGGAATCGGTGTGGGAGGCCCGAATCGCCGAGGCGATCGCGGACGAGACACGAGGTGAGGTGTCCCTGATCCTCGAAGGGATGGACGGCGGCTCCGTGTGCGGAGAGGAGTGCCAAGAGGTGTCGCTTCGAGGTCAGACCGGCTTCCCCGCCGAGATCGTGGTCGTCCCCGAGACTTCTGGCCCAGTGGTCCCGGTGGCAGCGGTGATGTCCCTTCCCGATGGTTCCACGGTGATCACCCTCGAGGGCGGGACCCAGGTACCTGTGAGGGTGATGGCGTCAAGCGATGGACTTGCCGTGGTCGAGGGAATCGAGGCGGGTGATGTGGTCTTGCTTCCGATGGTTGGGGAGGGGTCTTGATCAAGGTCGAGAGTCTCGAGTTCTCCTATGGCGCTGATGCCGAGGAGCTGTTCGGATGCTTGGACCACGAATTCCCCGCAGGATCGATCTCCTGGGTGACGGGGCTTTCCGGTCGGGGGAAGTCGACCCTCCTCTACCTTCTGGGTCTGCTGCTGACTCCGACGGCGGGAGATGTCCATCTGGCAGACGCAGTGACCAGTCGGCTAACCGATGCTGAACGTTCGCGGATTCGGGCCCGGCACATCGGTTTCGTGTTCCAAGACGCCGCCTTGGATGCCAGTCGGTCGGTACTGGACAATGTGGTGGAAGGGTCCCTCTATGCAGGCATCCGCCGCAGAGAGGCCGAGTCGAGGGCGAGGTATCTTCTCGACCGCCTCGGAGTGACCCTGAGAGACGAACACAAACCGGGACAGGTGTCGGCAGGGCAGGCGCAGCGGGTGGGACTTTGCCGCGCCCTGATCAAAGACCCGAGGGTCATCCTGGCCGACGAGCCGACTGGAAACCTGGACGTCGAGTCGGCGGCTGTGGTGCTCGGAGTGTTGAGGGCATCGGCGATGCAAGGAGCCACCGTGGTGATCGCCAGCCACGACCTTCGCATGGTGGAGAAGGCTGACCATGTCCTC
>JAKEHF010000200.1 GCA_022615295.1 Actinomycetota bacterium
AAAGAACGGAGAGGTCGCCCCCGGGACCACGCCACCATCGCGGTGGCGACGGCGATGGGGTCGGCTCCCATGGTCAGGCCACCCACGGCCTCGACGGAGGTGTCGAGGACCTCGAGCACCGCTTCTCCGACCACCCAGGCACCCTCCCCGTCGAAGGTGGTCTGACGTGCATCGAGGTACCAGTCGGACACCACCCCGGAGCGCAGGGTGAACGGGCCATCGGTGCGTAGGGCATGACTCGCCAGATGGTCGATGAGGCTGGTCCGGGACACGACCGCCATCGTATTGGCGGTAACCGGTGAATCGCCTAGTTTCAGAGCGGCATGGACCTGTTCCTGATACGCCACGGACAACCAGACTGGGCCCCCGACCGGGTAGCCCGCAATGATCCCAGCCTCACCGACCTGGGCAGAGAGCAGGCCAAACGTGTCGCCCACCGCCTCGCCAGCCTGGAGAGCGTCGAAGAGCTCTGGGTCTCCACGATGCATCGGGCCGTGGAGACCGCCGATCCGATATCGGCCGAGCTGGCCCAGGACCCCGAGGCATACGGCTGGCTCGAGGAGATCAGGAACCCGCCTGAGTGGGATGGGGCCCCCGCCGAGGAGATCGATCGTCACTTCGCCGAGGCCAATGTCCGGGAGATGGAGCAGATGTGGGACGGGCTACCGGGCGGGGAGAGCTTCAGGGACTTCCACACTCGGGTTGTCGCCGGGCTCGAGGAGACGCTCTCCCGGCACGGGATAACCCCGATGGGGCATCGTCACCTATGGACGGTGTCCCAGCCGGAGCGAAGGGTGGTCATCGTGGCCCACGCCGGCACCAACGCCGTGGTCCTCGGCCATCTCCTCGGTCTCGACCCGGTGCCCTGGGAGTGGGAGCGCTTCCGCCAACCCCACACCGGGGTGAGCCGGTTGACCATGACGAGGATCAGCACCGGATGGGCCTTCTCGCTCCGTCAGCTCGGGGACGTGGCCCATCTCCATCCGGGGATGGTCACCGTCTGAGCGGCGGTCCCCCTACTTGCCGAATCGACGCTCCCGGCCTACGTAGTCCCGGAGGGCGCGCAGAAAGTCGACACGCCGGAAGGCGGGCCAGTTGACGTCTACAAAGACGAACTCGCTGTAGGCCGACTGCCACAAGAGGAACCCGGAGAGACGGGACTCCCCTGAGGTCCTGATCAGCAGGTCGGGATCGGGGGTGTCGGCCGAGTACATGTGGGCGGCAAGGCTGCCGGCGTCGATGTGGGCGACGAGATCGGAGGCCTCGACGCCCGAGGAGACCAGATCGGAGACCAGGTCCTTCGCTGCGTCGACGATCTCCTGACGCCCCCCATAACCCATTGCGATGTTGAGACGCATCCGGCCGTCGGGACGGGCCTCCTGGGCGTGCTTGGCAGCCGACACCAGATGGTCGGGGAGCAGGTCGAGACTGCCGATCACCTTTATCGACATGTCGTGCCGCTCGGAGAAGCCGGGGAGCCGCTCGAAGAGCTCGACGAGAACGTCGAAGTAGGGATCGAGCTCGTCGACGGGCCGGGCGAGATTCTCCCGGCTCAGCAGCCAGGCGGTGACGACGGGGATCCCCAACTCGTCTGCCCAGGCGAGAAAGTCCTCGAAACGACGCATTCCCTCTCGATAGGACTCCTGATAGCTGGACAGGCCCTCCTCCCGGGCGTGACGACGATGGCCGTCGAGGACGATGCCGAGGTGGGAAGGGAGACGGTCGCGGTCGAGACCGGCGAACAGCCTGTGCTCGTAGAGGCGATAGAGGAGACCGAGGGCCACGAACCGACATCGTACCGGGGAGGGCCTCGAACTCGCATGAGCCTATTGGCCTTATCCTCCCTTCGATGGAACGGATGACGCTCGGCAGGATGGTGAACCCAGTGAGGGGGTTCCTCCACGGCGCCGCCGCGCTGGCAGCGTCCGCCGGTCTCCTCCTCCTCGTCCGTCGAGCCTGGGGTGACGGTGCCGCGGTGACCACGGCGCTGATCTACGGGGGCGCCCTCGTAGTGATGTACACAGTGTCGACGCTCTACCACAGCATCCCCTGGGGCCCGCTGTGGAAGCGCCGTCTGCAGCGCATCGATCACGCCATGATCTATCTCGTCGTGGCCGGGACCTTCACCCCTGTCGCGGTGGCCGCCCTCGAGGGGTGGTCGCTGGCCGTGGCCCTGACCCTCGTGTGGTCGGTGGGATTGACCGGGATCGTCCTCAAGACCACGCTGCGTGATGTGGCCACCTGGTTGTCGGTGACCCTCCAGTTGGTGATGGGATGGGTGGTCATCCTCTGGATTCCCCAGATCCTCGACTCACTGGGGACCTCGGCGGTGGCGTTCATCGCCCTCGGTGGCATCTGCTACACGATCGGCGTGGCCTTGTTCCTGATGCGTCGCCCCCGTCTCCACCATCGGATCTTTTCCTACCACGAGGTGTTCCATCTCCTGGTCGTGACCGCCAGCATCCTCCACTACGTTGTGGTCTTTCGCTATGCGGTCCCGGTGATCGCCTCGACCTGAGGGCGAGGCAGGGTCGGCGTCTCTGCACAGAGTGCCTCCACCTCGTCGGGTTCCTTGGGGACGCTCGTCGTCATGTTCTCCATCCCCCCGGTCACTATGAGGACGTCGTCCTCGATGCGGACACCGACCCCGAGGAAGTCGCCCGGCACCGGGTGACGGACCTTGGGAGCACTCTCCTTCTCCTCTTTCTCGAGGGCAGCGGCGGCGCTCCGACCCAGTCTGAGACGACGATCGTTCCACTCGTCCAGGTCGTGGACCAGCATCGTGAGCTCGATCTCGGCCTTTTCCGGCGCCACGTAGATGCCAGGCTCGACGGTGAAGACCATCCCCGGCTCGAGGGGCCGGGGCTTGCCGTCCACCCGGTAGGAACCCCGGTCGTGGACATCCATGCCAAGCCAGTGGCCGGTGCCGTGCATGAAGAACTCGGTGTAGTGATGCATCCCAATGGCGTCGTCGACGGGCCCGGGGAGCAGACCGAGGTCGACCATTCCCTCGACCAGCACCCGGGTCGAGGCGTCATGCACCTGACGGAGCGTGGCCCCGGGCCCACAGAGGCTCAACCCACGCTCCTGGGCAGCGAGGACCACGTCGTAGACGGCCCGCTGCGGTCCGTTGAATCTGCCATTGGCGGGAAAGGTCCTGGTGATGTCGGAGGAGTAGCCGTCCACCTCCGCGGCGGCATCGATCAGCACCAGGTCATCGCGGCCAATGGTGGCGTCGTTCGACACATAGTGGAGGACGCAGGCGTTGGCTCCGGCGGCGACGATCGAGGGGTATCCGTTGCGTGGGGAGCCACCCAGTCTCCAGTAGTACTCGAGCGCCGCCTGCACCTGGTATTCCTTCATCCCCGGCATGGCGAAGCGCATCGCCTCACGATGACCCTCGGCGCTGAGGCTGCAGGCATGACGGAGACTGTCGATCTCGGAAGGGTCCTTGAAGAGCATCATCTCGGAGATGGGGACCGAGACGTCCCTGATGGCCGAGGGCACCACGACACCGTGCCGCTCCCTCTGGGCACGGGCCCGCTCTATGGCGGCGCCCACCTTGGCGTCCATGGTCCCCGACCCCGAGCGGTACCAGATCACGTCACGACCCAGCATGAGACGCTCCAGCACCTCGTCGAGACGGTCCAGCTCGAAGGCAGCGTCGGCACCGTGATTATCCAAGGCGCCGGCCGCGCCGGTCCGTATGCCGGTCCAGACCTCCTGGGCAGGGTCCTTGGGGAGGACGAAGAGGGTGTAGCCGCCCTCGTCGTGGCCGGGGGTGATCACCGCCACCGCGTCGGGCTCCTCGAACCCCGTCAGATACCGGAAGATCGAGTCCTGGCGGAACTCGTGATTCACGTCGTGGTTCCTCACCACCTCGGTGGCGGCGGGGACGATGGCGATGCCGGTGTCACCGATCAGCTCGGCGAGACGACGGCGACGGTCAGCGAAGCGGTCGGGCATAGGACGGAAGTTATCCGAGGGCGAGATCGACCACCAAAGGGAAGTGGTCCGAGCCCAGCTCGGGGCCAAGTCTCCGGTCACGGACGACGAGGGCGTCGCTGTGCAGCAGATGATCGATGGGGACCCTGATCAACAGGTTGGCGTCGACGGGGAACGAGGCCTGGAGGCCAAAGCCGATCTGAGAGTTGCGGAGGGTGGTCTCTCCGACGAGACGTCGGAAGGGCCATGACCATGGGGTGGCGTTGAGATCGCCGACGACGACGAACGCCCCTTCCTGATCGGATGCCCACCGGGTGGCGAAATCGAGCTGGGCGTCACGCAGACCGGCGCGCTCGGCGTCGGTCGGTGCCAAGGGGTGGGTGGACAGGACGCGGATCGGATCGGACCAGCCTTCCGGTCGGAAGGTCACCGCGACCGCGCGGGGCCGGGTGGTGGAGAAGCCATACGAGACCGCCTCGACATCGGAACCACGGACCAGCACCAGGGTCCCGAAGATGAGGTCGTCCGACCGCGCCCGGAACACCTCGTAGCCGATCGACTCCGCAGCCGCCTCCCAAGGGCGGCTCGCCTCATGGAGAAAGACGATCGCCGGGTCGATGGCCTCTATGTACTCGAACACTTCGGCATAGCTCTCATTGGTGGAGAGCAGGTTGAAAGACATCACCCGGACTGTCGGTGCGTTCGCCGCGGCCTCCCCGGGTGACCCGACATACATAGGGAGCACCGGCACCAGGTTGACCACCGCCGCTCCGAGGACGATGAGACCCGTCCTCCTCCAGCGGCCCGTCATCAGGACGACACCAAACCCGAGAAGGGCCACCACGTAGTGGGCGCGGAAGTTGGCGAGGACGTCGAGCCACCAGACCCATCTCCCGAAGTAGGAGGAGATCGAGACCAGCGTGACGAGGAGGGCCGGGATGACGACCAGGATCACGTTCCCCAGGCTAGGGGTAGAGGGTTCTCACTCCTCCTCGTGATAGGCGCCCGGATCGTCCAACCCCCGGGCGGTGGCCCACTCCCTGACGACACCGAAGGCCTCCGAGACCGGGTAGGGGCCGCCATCGATACGACGCTCGAGGAGGAGGGACATGATCTCGCCCACCAGGGGGCCAGGCTCGATGCCGAGATATGCCATCACCTGGTTCCCGTCGATCGGGGGACGGAGACGAGCCAGTTCCTCTCTGGCTGAGAGCTCGGCGATTCTCCGCTCCAGTTCGTCGAGACCGGTCTTGATCGCCCCCTCCCTGGCCTTGTTGGCGGTCGTGACGTCACAACGGACCAACTCGTTCAACCGGTCGAGGAGGCTTCCGGCGTCCCGGACGTAGCGACGGACCGCAGAGTCGGTCCATCCCAGCTTGAGGGTATGGGGGCGGAGATGGAGCTGGACGAGACGCACCACGTCGTCGACCACCTCTCTCGGGTAGCGGAGCTCGCGGAGTCTGTCACGGGCCATGCGGGCCCCGACCACCTCGTGATGATGAAAGGTGACTCCATCCGGTCCGAACTCCCTGGTGTCGGGTTTGCCGATGTCGTGGAGCAGGGCGGCGAGCCGGAGCACCAGGTCCCGGCTGGTCTTGTCGACCACTGCAAAGGTGTGGCTGAGCACGTCCTTGTGCCGTTGATAGGGGTCCTGCTCCATCGACAGACGGTCGAGCTCGGGGAGGAACTGGGTGGAGAGACCGGTGGCCACGATCATCGCCAGGGCCTCCCCCGGGGCTGCGGCCAGGAGCAGCTTGGACAGCTCGTCCCTCACCCGCTCTGCCGAGATGATGCGGAGGCGGTCCGTCATCGACCTGACCGCCTCCACCGCGACCGGGTCGGGCTCGAAACCGAGCATGGCCTTGAAACGGAACAGCCGGAGCATGCGGAGTGGGTCGTCACCAAATGAGATCTCGGGGTCCATGGGGGTGCGGAGACGTCCCGCGGCGAGGTCGACGAGACCGCCATGAGGGTCGACCGCCCTCAACTCGGGAAGATGCAGGGCGATGGCGTTGACCGTGAAGTCACGCCGGCTCAGGTCGGTCTCGATGTCGTCGGCGAAGACCACCCGCGGCTTCCTCGAGTCCTCCCGGTACACCTCGGACCGGAATGTGGTCACCTCGACGATGTGCTCGCCCTTGCGGGCGGCGATCGTCCCGAAGACCGCACCCACCGGGTAGACGGTGTCGGCCCACCCCTCGAGAAGCTCGGTCACCCGTTCCGGGCGTGCGCTGGTTGCGAAGTCGTAGTCCTCGAGGGGCCGGTCGAGGATGGCGTCACGCACCGACCCCCCCACCAGGTAGAGCTCCTCACCCGCGTTGGTGAACACCTCGGTGAGTTGCGCCGGGGGGAGGGTCTCGGACCTGAGGAAGTCGAGCCTCTCGGGGATCACGTCCACTCAGGTTATCCCCCTAAGACATGAGGGCCGGCCCTGCGGCCGGCCCTCACGCAGCCATTGGAGGAGGTATGGCTAAGAGGCGACGCCCGCCGCCATGGCCTTGGCCCTGATCTCGTGGGTGTTGCGGACATGGGGGAGGGCGGCGGTGATGTCGACGGTCCGTTCGACAACGTGCTTGAGAAGTGCCTGGTCGAAGGTCTGCATACCGTGGAAGCTGCTTTCCTTGATGATGTCGACGAGGAGCGCGGCGTCGTCACCGGTGGCCATCCACTCCTGGGCGCGTTCATTGTTGGTGAGCACCTCGCAGGCCATGATCCGGCCCCCGTTGGACGTCTCGACGAGGAGCTGGCTCACGATCGCCTGCATCTGAGTGGCCAATTGGCTGCGCACCACAGGTTTGTGTGAGTCGGGGAACATCGACACCAGCCTCGTCAGAGTCTCGGCGGGGTCGGTGGTCCGCATCGACGAGATCACCAGATGACCGGTCTCGGCGGCGTCTATTGCAGCCCGCGCCGTATCGGAGTCCGCAAGCTCGGAGATCATGATGACGTCGGCGTCGTGCCGCATGGCGCTGCGGATGGCGCCCGCCATGTCGGGGGTGTCCACCCCGACCTCACGCTGGACCACGACGGAGCGCTTGTCGGGATGGAGCACCTCGATGGGGTCCTCGACCGTGAGGATCGCCACCGAGCGGTTGCTGTTTATCCAGTCGATGATGGACGAGATGGTGGTGGTCTTCCCGGAGCCCGAGGCACCGGTGACGAGGACCAGACCGGATCGGGCGGAGGCGACCTTCTCGATCACCCGGGGAAGACCCAGCTCTGCGAAGGTGCGGCTTCCTGCGCTCACCCGACGA
>JAKEHF010000201.1 GCA_022615295.1 Actinomycetota bacterium
CGGCCCGAGCGGCCTCCTCCTCCTCGACGGCAAATGCCACCTCCTCGGCGAGGATCCGCTCCAGACCATCGCCCGGCCTCACCTGAGCCCCGGTCGTCGACGCGAGGAGACTCGCCGGGAAGACGACCCGCATCTCCACCCATTGCTCGGGGGGGACCCCGCTCGCCTCGAGGCTCGGGCTGACCCCATCAACACCGAGCGAGGTCACCCCGTTGACGCCAAACGGATGACCCCACACTCTGACCTCCCCGGAGACGGTCCCGGAAGGGAGAAGCACCCGGGCCGTGATCCTGTTGGCCCCCACGGACCAACCGTCACCCCAGACCTGGAAGTTGACATCGACCACGTCGTCGTAGACCACGGCCACACCCGACATCACGTAGCGGATGAAGAAGCGACGCACCTCGTCCTGGCTGGAGTGGTGCCATACGACACGGACATAGCCCGGTATCTCCTCAACCCCGTAGGTGCCCGCCGGAGAGCTGCAACCCAGGGTGGTGCATCCCCCGAGCTGGTAGGCCCCCGACTCGTCGCCAACGGAGACGATCCGGGCGTTCTCCCCTGAGCGGAGCCGGATGTCGCGGTAGGCGCCGGTGAAGGAGCCGGAGAAGTCGTAGGCGAGGACCTCGGTGACGGTCAGTGAGCCGTCGGGCTCCACCTCGATCGTTACGTCGGCGCCCTCCATCCAGTACGACTTGGCGGAGACGGCGGTGGCGGGGACGACCACCGCCACGCTGACGAGGACGACGAGGAGGACCCCTGGGAGGAGCACCCGGGGTCGCATCTCAGAAGTTGACCGCGGGGGCTTCCTGGGCTTCCTCACCGGCTTCGAAGAACTCCCTGACCCGGAATCCGGCCATTGAGGCGACGATGTTGGTGGGTATCTGCTGCACCTGGTTGTTGTAGGTGAGGACCGAGTCGTTGTAGATCTGACGGGCCACGGCGATCTTGTTCTCGGTGTCGGCCAGGTCGGTCTGGAGGGAGGCGAAGTTCTCCGACGCCCTCAGCTCGGGGTAGGCCTCGGCAACGGCGAAGAGCTGACGCAGCGCCTGGGTGAGGAAGTTCTCCGCCTGGGCCTGCTCGGCCGGCCCCTGCGCCGTGGTGGCGGTGGCCCGAGCCTGGGTGACGTTCTCGAACGTCTGGCGCTCGTGGGCGGCATAGCCCTTGACCGTCTCCACGAGATTCGGGATCAGGTCCCAGCGACGCTTCAACTGGACCTCCACCTGAGCCCAGGCGTTGTCGACCCGGTTGCGCCCCCCCACGAGACGGTTGTAGATGACGACGTAAAGCAGGACGAGCACGCCGACGACGACCAGGACGATGATCCACTCCATGACGGGGGAGTCTACGACGACCGGGGTAACCGGTCCGGTTTGGGTGGTGGCGCGTAGGAGGTCCCGAGGGCTGTCGCGCTGCGGTGGACCACCGATCGTCCGCCCCCTCGACAACGACGCGAAGACCGGTTCTGGAGATCGGGGCATCGGCCTGCAACAGGCGAACGGGAGCTCGTCCAACTGGCTCCGCCACTGAGACATTTCATAGACACTCTTCTCTGTATGTTCCACGCTAGAAGCCGCTCGTAGTGCCTAGCTAACGAGGAGATATCATGAGTCGCAGGGCGTCTGTGCGTGTGTGTGCGCTCTTTGCATTTGTTCCATTGATGGCGCTCGTCGTTCCTTCCTTAGTCACCTCAATCACACCTACCCATAGGAATGGGAGGGTGCCTGACTGGTTCGAGTTTTCCTGGTATCGAAGCAAGCCAGGCGCACTCGGCCCCCCACTTGCTCAGCGGTATCCTCACTGAGGACGGTAGGGCTAGTTCGGGTTCGGTCGTTGTCTTGGCTTGGCCCAACGAGGAGCTGCTTCAAGACATGGCTGAGGGCGACAAGGTTCCGGTTGCCGAAGTGGCGAGGACCGAGGCTTCAGCGAATGGAAGCTTCACCGTGAACCTTGACCCGAACTTACTGCCCCTGACACATCAGAGCGATGACCGCAGAGTCAATCTCGAAGTATTCGGCTGGGCCGGCAACCACGAAGGCCATTGGTTTCTATCCGCTCAGGCAGTCGATGTCGGTGGCGAAACGACGTGGCTAGACCCAATTCTTGCAGAGAGCTTCCTCAACACATCTGTTCAGGCCTTCGACCCTATCAACGAGCGCACTGCTCTTCTTCATTTGGACTTGGACGCGGACTCCGCCTTGCAACCCGATTCGACCGTGTGGGGGCCAGAAGTAGCCCTCGCTGCGGGCACGGGGTGTTCATACAGCCTGCTATCCCGAAACCACCTTCAGTGGGAGATCATCGCTCAAACGTCACCCGCCTCCGGGCAGACCGGAAGCGCAACGTTTACTGTTGCCCATACACATGTCGTGGGAGTTGCCCTTTCTGCCACCGGGGGCGGCTGGTCTGCGGGTGGTACCTCTTCGATAACGAGCGGGTTCTCCCAGGCTTTCTCCGCCAGCAGCTCCTCCAGGAACTACAGAGCACAAGTCGAGTACGGAAAATACCGGCGGTCATGCACGGGTATACCTCAGGACTACGCCTACCGACCCATTGGCCACTCTGGAGGGACTTCAACCTCGACGCTTGTACCTCCGACCTTCAGCTATTGCGCTCCAGTCGCAGCGGGCACCTGGTCTCGGACGAGCTCGTCGGGGAACTCATTCAGCTTGTCGGGAGGTGTACAGGCAGCTGGGATCATAGGAATCAACCTCTCAGCGACTCATGGATACCAGACATCAGTCAAGATCTCCTACACACAGTCATCAGCAAAGAAGCTGTGTGGCAACAACGCGCTTCCTGCTTCAGCTGGACGGATCGACGGCCAGCCCTGAGGTCCAGTGCCGGCGTATGCATTCCCGAAGGAAGTGGTGGGTCAGGACGCTCACGCCGTTCGTGTCGATGGTCATGACGGTCATCGCCTGCGCCCCTACGGGTCCCCAGAGACACGAGGACGGCGGTGGACCAATTGCATGGACGGGAGCACCCAGCAGTTTCACCGTCGGGATCGACCTTTCAGCGTATCCCCAGGGGACCGACTTTTCCTTCGGTGCCATGGTCCTTTGCCGGAGCGAAGAAGGGGTCGCGACGATCATGGCGGTCCGGCCCACCGAGGAGATCGGTCAGGGGGCACGCTATCTAGGGGCCCTAGTGAGGGACGTAGATGATCCTGAGGACATGCCCGTGATTTCGTCCGCCGGCTTTCCCCCCGAGGGCACGAATCACATCGCCTGGCAGCCTGCAGAGGACAGTGATGTGGAGGTGGCATGTGGATCAGGCCGCGGCGTCGAACTTCTCATCGGATTCCAGAACGTCGGCGGGCTTGGCGGAGGTTGGACAGGCGTCGATCTCCATTACCGCGTCGATGCTGAGGAGTACATCTTCGAGATAGAGAACCTGATGGTCTTGTGTCCTGAGCACCAGGGGTGCTCCTCGTACATAGAGGACTTAAGCGGTTAAGCGGATGGAGAATCGAGACCCGCTACTAGCACCGGTGCGGCTTGGGTGGCGGGGCCAGACCGTCCACCGCTCTGGCCCAGTCCTCGGGGAGGGTGACGCCGCCTGAGCGTGCCATGAGACGGAGATAGATGTCGGAGGCGGTCCCCCGGACCTGTGTGCCGTCATCCCCGCCGAACCGCCAGGTCCTGTCGAGATCGGTGGCTGTGAGAGTCAGCGGCTGCACGTCTCCGAGATAGGGGAGCCACATCTCGGCGAACTCGTCCAGCCCGGAGACCGCCACCAGGTCGAGGAGCGGAGTCTCCGCCCCGGCTGCTTGGGCGGCGTCACGACGATGCACCCCGGTCTCGATGGCCATGCGTCGCTCCCAGAACCCGATGGTCGGGTCAGGGCCGAAACCCCAAACGGTCGTGGTCGGATCCGTCTCGCGAAACACCGCAAGGAGGTCCCCGAGAGTCTGCTCGTACCACTCGGGCACCCTCATGCCTCCGGGACAGCGGGGCGAATGGACCCGCTCCTGGGCCAGCTCCCGGCAGACGATGACTGTTCGGCCAAGGGTTCCAGTGGTGTGATAGAGGAGGTCGTCGAGGGTCCATCCCGGATACTGGGGCACAGCAGCCCCCGGGTCGGCGACGACGATCCTCGCCAGCTCCCGACCCTCGATCTCGATAGTCACCAGGTTCTCAGCGGAGAGCACGGGCCATCGCCTCCCCCATGTCGGAGGGTGTCTCCGCCATCACGATGCCCGCCTCGGTCATCGCCTTGATCTTGGCCTCGGCGGTGCCCGTCCCACCTGAGACGATGGCCCCGGCATGACCCATCCTCTTCCCTGGTGGAGCCGTGGTCCCGGCGATGAAACCGGCCACAGGCTTGCCCATGGTGCGGACATACTCGGCGGCCTCCTCCTCGGCGGTGCCCCCGATCTCCCCGATCATCACCACCCCCTCCGTCTCCGGGTCCGTCTCGAACATGGCGAGCACGTCGACGAAGCTCGATCCGTTGACCGGGTCACCTCCTATGCCGACGGCGGTGGTCTGGCCGAGACCCAACAGGGTCAGCTGGTGGACTGCCTCATAGGTGAGTGTCCCCGATCTCGAGACCACACCGATCCGTCCCCGCTGGTGGATGTAGCCGGGCATGATCCCGATCTTGCACTCGCCCGGGGTTATCACCCCGGGGCAGTTGGGACCGACCAGTCTGGTGGCGGAGCCGAGCAGATACCGCTTCACCCTGATCATGTCGGCGACCGGTATCCCCTCGGTGATGGCCACCACCAGGGCCATGCCCACGGAGACCGCCTCCATGATGGCGTCGGCGGCAAACGGTGGCGGCACGTAGACGACCGAAGCCGTGGCCCTGGTCTCCTCCGCGGCCTGACGCATGGTGGCAAAGATGGGAAGCTCCACGCGATAGGTGTCGGGACGCCCGGGGACACCGCTGTGGTCGGTCTCCCCCTCGAAAACGGCGGTCTCACCATGACGTGAGGGGTGGACCGCCCCCACCATCGTGGTGCCATAGGCGATCGCCTTGTCGGTGTGGAACTGGCCGGTCTTGCCCAGACCCTGGACGATGACCCTGGTCGTCTTGTCGACGAGGATGCTCATCGGGTCAGCTCCAGGATCTTCTCGGCGCCGTCGCGAAGACTGTCCGCATTGACCACCTCGAGACCCGACTCGGCGATGATCCGCTTCCCCTCCTCGACGTTGGTCCCCTCGAGACGGACCACCAGGGGCACCGCCAGACCCACCCGGTTGACCGCCTCGACGATCCCGGTGGCAATGACGTCACAACGCATGATCCCCCCGAAGATGTTGACGAAGATCCCCTTCACGTTGGGGTCGCGGGTGATGATCTGAAAGCCGGTGGTGACCTGGTCGGCGGTGGCACCACCCCCCACGTCGAGGAAGTTGGCAGGCTCTCCGCCCACGTGCTTGATGGTGTCCATGGTGGCCATGGCGAGACCGGCCCCATTGACCAGACACCCGATCGTCCCTTCCAGCTTGATGTAGTTGAGACCGGCGTTCTTCGCCAGCACCTCGGCGGGGTCCTCCTCGCTCTGGTCACGCATCTCGGCGATGTCGGGATGGCGGTAGAGGGCGTTGTCGTCGAAGGCCATCTTGGCGTCGAGGGCGAGGACTTTCCCGTCACCCGTGACCACCAAGGGGTTGATCTCGAGCAACTCGGTATCCAGGTCTGACGCGGCGTCGGCGATCAGCTGGACGAAACGTTGGAAGGCCCGCGCCGCCTCTTCTGCCAGCCCGAGACCGACGGAGAGCTCATTGGCCTGGAAGGGGGCGAGACCGATCGCCGGGTCGATCACCACCTTGAGGATCTTCTCTGGTGTCTCCTCGGCGACCCTCTCGATGTCGACACCACCCTCGGAGGAGGCCATAACCACGTGTCGCGACAAGGACCGGTCTAGGAGTACGGCTATGTAAAGCTCGCGGGCGATGTCGACGCCCTGCTCGACGTAGAGCCGGTTGACGATCTTGCCCTCCTCACCGGTCTGGACGGTCACCAGGGTGGAGCCGAGCATCCGCTTGGCCAGCTCCCGCACCGCCTCCTCGGCCGCCCCCGGGCCACCGGTCTTCCCCTCGGTGATCACGTTGACCCCACGCACGTCGGGATGCTCCCGAAAGGTCCCCCTTCCCCTGCCCCCGGCGTGGATCTGGGCCTTGAGCACCACGACCGGGTTCTGGGACTCCTCGATCAGGGGCCGCACTGCGGCCACCGCCTCGTCGACGGTCTTCGCCAAGCGGCCCAGCGGCACCGGGATCCCCCGGGACGCCATGAGCTGCTTCGCCTGATGCTCGTGGATCTTCAACGGAGACTCCGCTCCACCACGTTGGCGTCCACCCAGGTAGTGATCTCATCGAGAGGGGTCCCCGGAGTGAAGACACATCTGATCCCGGCCTCCTCGAGAGCCGGCTTGTCGCTGTCGGGGATCACCCCGCCCCCGAACACCACGACGTCCCCGGCACCCCGTGACTCCAACTCCACGACGACCTGGGGGAAGAGGGTGTTGTGGGCCCCGGAGAGCGAGGAGAGACCCACCGCATCCACGTCCTCCTGCAAGGCGGTCTCGGCGATCTGTGCCGGGGTCTGGTGGAGACCCGAGTAGATCACCTCGAACCCGGCGTCACGCAGCGCCCTCGCCACCACCTTGGCGCCCCGGTCATGACCGTCGAGACCCGGCTTGGCGATGAGGATCCTGCGTGGCATCGGTGGCCGCCGAGGCTAGTGGCGCAAACCTCAGGTAGTACGGGTGGCTCCAGGCCAACGAACTCTCTCCAGAATGCGGCCTACCCTTAACCGGATGACGCGTCTGAGAGGTCTGACCGCGGCCGGGGTGAGCGTCTGGTCGGACCAGATCTCGAGGAGGATGCTCGACAGCGGCGAGCTGGCGATGAGGGTCGAACGTGACGTGGTTAGCGGGGTCACCTCCAACCCGACCATCTTCGCCGGGGCCATCGTCGGCTCCGACGACTACAGGGACCAACTCGACGACCTGAGACGGGCCGCGGTCCCCGCCGAGGAGATCGTGAAGACGCTGATGGCCACCGACCTGACTCGCGCTTGCGACGTCCTGTCTCCGGTTCAC
>JAKEHF010000202.1 GCA_022615295.1 Actinomycetota bacterium
AGCCAACCCGGCGCCGTTCTCCTGGGAGACCATCGCCTGGAAGGGCTTGGCGGCGGACCGGAGATAGAAAGGTCGGTCGATGTCCCCCGACCAGGCGATGAGGTTCCCCTCGGCATCCGATACGGCCACCGAGCCCTCGTGCACGGTCTCGACGAGACCCGACCGCACGCTCGCCGCGAGCATCTTCAGCCCGATGCGGCTGCTTCGCCCTGTTGGCTGCGGTATCGAGCCACGATCTCCTGTTGGATGGCATCGATGACCGCGTGGAGCTGTCTCCGCTGACCCGAGAGTTGGGTCTCCACCTCGCCGAGACGGTCGATGGCCTCAGCGACCTCGTCGTCGTCGAGCTCGGGGAGCTGGGTGAGGACCCCGTCGTCCATGATCCGGTCGATGAGACGTCGCCCGGTGGTCGACGGGATCGGGGGCATGGTCTCTATGTATCGGGGGCTGGGCTCGCCGCCCATGACCATCCCGCTGGCGAGGATCTCGGGCAGGGCCTCGATCAGGCTGCGATTCTCCTCGCCACTTCTTCTTCGCATCTCGAAGGCGAGGAGATCCATGCGTCCGTGGAGGAGTCTCCGGTAGTAGGAGACCTGGGCCTCGACGTCCTCCGCCGTGTCCCGTCGTCGTTTCAGCTCTTCGAGGTCGATCTTGTCGAGGTCCGCCAGATACTCGGGCTCCAGGACCAGGTCGATTCGACGGCGTCGGTCGGTCACGGTCTCAGGTTACCGGCAGGCAGCGACCAGGGTTGGGTAGGGGTTGACGGCGGCGCCGCCCCTCCCCCCGGGGTGGATCTCGAAGTGGAGATGTGGCGAGCCGCCAGTGGCGTTCCCGGTGTTCCCGTTGAAACCGATGGTCTGACCCTGGCTCACCCGCTGCCCATTGGAGACGTTCCACCCGGAGAGATGGGCGTAGTAGTAGGCGACGCCGTTGTTGGCGGTGAGCCATATGGACCGGCCGCCGAGGCCACCGTTGCCGATGTAGACCACGCCGTCAGCCACCGCGTACATGGGCTCGTCCCATGCGGCGAAGAGGTCGGTCCCCTTGTGGGTGCGCCCACCAGAACGGGGGAAACCCCAGGAGTTGATGAATGATGTCCGGCCCGGGGTGAAGGGGCAGATGAAGGGGCCAACCTGAACCGAGCCGGCCGCCCGCTGTCTGGCCGCTGCCCGGGCCGCCGCCTGCTCCGCCTCGTACTGGGCGCTCAGGTCCTGGCAGCGGGTGCTCAGCCTGGCGTAGGCGGCCTGTTCGGCCTCCATCGCCTCCAGCTGACGAACCATCAGGTCGTTGGCGTCCTGTTGGGCCACGGCGAGCTCGCCCCTGCTGACGGCGAGGTCCACCTGGAAACGCTGCAGCTCCCCCCGGGCCGCGAGAAGCTCGTCGATGGTGCTCTGACCCCCGAGTGCGGCGGAGCTCAGAAACTCGGTGGTTGTGAGGAACTGATCGACGCTCGAGGCGGAGAAGATGATCCCGGGGCTGGTGAGCCCACCCTGCATGTATAGCTGGACCGCCCGCTCCGCTATCTGGTCCTCGATGACCAGCAGCTCGTCGGCGTTGTTGTCCACCGTGCCCTGGATCCTGGCCTGTTGCCGCTCGAGACGGTCGATGTCGTTGAGCACCGCCTCGTAGTCGAGGGCGGCGTCCTCGAACCTGGCCCGGGCTTGCTGATAGTCCTCGTACTGCTCCTTGGAGTCGGCGCAGGCGGCGTCCACCTGGGACCTGGTGACGGCCAGGGAGGGTGAGGGTATGGCTGAGACCGCCATCACGGCGAGAAGCAGGAGCGCAGGGCGGCGGTATGCCTTTCGGGCTGCCATGCCGGGCGGATGCTACCCCGGCGACCTTGGTTGAGGTAGTCGCGTCACCTAGTGACCCGTCACTAGAGGATCACCCGGACCAGCGGGTAGAAGAGGGCGGCGGCGAGGACCACCCCGTCGAGCGAGGAGAGAAGACCCGGGGGGCGCTCACTGAGACGGACCCGCCCGGTTCGCATCATCGAGGCGAGACCGGTCCCTGCGACCAGGGCCACAGCCACCCCGAGACCGACGAGGAGATATCCCACGACGTCTCCATCCCAGAGGGCGGCGGCGGCCACCGCACCGACGACAGCCACGATCGCGGTCGTCGTGTAGGAGTCGAGGAAGGGCATGGCGGGCATCCGGGCGACGATGGCACCGGCGAGCACACCGGCGATCACCGATACCAGGAAGATGTCCACGACCAGGCCGTCGGGCGCCGCCGCCCCCCTGACCAGAACCAGGGAGGCCACGCCCAGCCCGACGAGGAGCCCGGCGAGGAGCGTGGGGGCGAATGCATCGACCCTCCGGTATCGCTTGAAGGCGACGGCCCACCCCAGGCACACCGCGACGGCAATGGCCAGAGCCAATCCGTAGCCAGCCCCGCCGAGGATGTGCGCAGACAATGCGCCGCAGGCGGCCGAGGTGACAACTGCCAGCGAGGCGAACAAGTGCCCGCGTGCGGACAAAGCCGAGCCGAGGTCGAGTGCCCACACCGCACTGATGGCAACGAGCGACGCCGCCCAGATCTCCGGTGCCTGGAGATTGGCTACCACTGCGACCAGGGCCACAGCCAGAGGCAGGAAGGCGGCCAGGTCGAGTGTGGAAACCGCCGCTGGCTGGCTCCCTCCGGAAACCGGTGGCAGGAGCACCACCTCGTCCTCGTCATCGACGGGGTCGTCGAGCCGCGCCTCCCTTCCGTTGACCCAGACCCGTGATGTCTGCAGTCCCCGGGCAAAGTCAGGCCCGTAGGCCTCACTTGCGGCGTCGACCACCCCGGCGACCGTGTTGCCGGGGAACACGGCGCGACCGGTGCCGGCTATCTCGCGCAG
>JAKEHF010000203.1 GCA_022615295.1 Actinomycetota bacterium
GCTCCCCGGGTTCGTGTATGTGCCGGCGATGGGGGCGACACCAGAGCCGGTTCCCGCCGTCCAGGAGGGTGACATCTGGGTGGTGGAACAGCCGATCCGCGACGACATCACCTGGTCCGACGGGACCCCGGTGACCGCCAACGATCTGGTGTTCTACTTCGACACGGTGAGAGAGTTCAACCTAGGGTCGAACCACGCCGCGTCGTTCCCGCCGGAGGTGCTATCGATCACCGCACCCGACGACTACACGGTGAGGATCGAGTTCGCCAGCGAGCCCGGTCTTGCCGTATGGCAGAACGGTGTCGGGTTCGCCAGCTTCGTGCCCGCCCACTTCTGGGCCGAGCACGTGGATGCGGCCCGTGCCGCCGCCGCCGAGGTGACGTCGGGCATCACCAACGAGCAGGCGGCCCAAGCGATCGTCGACGAGTCGCTCGCCAACGAAGACCCGGACGACGACATTGCCCTGGCGGACGTCACCCAGGAAGACATCGACGCCTACATCGCCAACGCCGGCTCGCAGGAGGCCCTGACCGTCCTCTACGGCGTGCAAGGGCCGATGCAGCCCTCCACCGGCGCGATCATCTTCGACCAGTGGGAGCAGGGCGCATTCGCCGCCACCGTTGCCAATGCCGGCTACATCGACAATGGCACCGAGAACACGTACTACTCGGACGGCTCGTTCCGGATCGTCAACTCCGGTCGTGGCCAGGACGAGGTGTTCGGTGGTGAGGGCTCTGGTGACATCCTGGCCCAGTACGTCGAGGGGCCGTTCGTCTCGGAGATCCTCTGGGTCGAGCATGGCACCAAGGACGCCGCATACGAGAAGCTGGCCGCCGGCGAGTTGGACTACGTGTTCGACCCCACCGGTCTGACCAGTGGTCTGCGCACCCAGCTGGCGACCAACCCGGATCTCGAGTTCGCGGTGAACGCGACCGAAGGCTTCCGGTATCTCGCCTTCAACCTGCGCAAGGCCCCGATGTCGGACCTCCCCTTCCGCGAGGCGCTGGCGACCGTGATCAACAAGGAGCTGGTGGCGGAGACGGTTCTCGCCGGCGCCGCCATACCCGCGTACACGGTGGTCCACCCCGACCTCACCGTGCACTACAACCCGGACGTGATCCGTCACGGCTGGGCCGACGGTGCCGCTATGGATGAGGGGACGAGGTTCGAGACGGCGATCCAGATCCTCAGGGACGCCGGGTACACCTGGCAGAGCGACCCGGTGGTGAATCGTGACGCTGACGGTCTCTTCGTCGACGTCACCCCCGGTGTCGGGCTCACCATGCCCAACGGGACCCTGGTCCCCGAGCTGACACTGATGGCCCCCGGGCCCGGTTACGACCCGTTCCGGGCGACGTTCGCCATCTGGATCGAGCAGTGGGCCAACCAGCTCGGCATCCCGCTGACCACGGCGTCGATGGCCTTCAACGCCATCAGCGCCACCGCCTTCGACGGCACCACGCCGGAGGCCCTGGTCGCCTGGGACATGTACATGCTGGGGTGGGGTGGCGGCGACCCCTCGCTGCCCGGGACGTCTCTGACGTTCTTCTTCCACTCCCGTGAGGACAGCGCAAACGGTGGGGCGAACTCGCCCGGGTACAACAGCGCACGGTTCGACGAGGCCTCGGACGCCTTCGAGGCGGCGACGGATCTCGACACCGCGGCGGAGTTGACCAAGGAGATGGACGCCATCATCGCCGAGGAGCTCCCCTACATCGTGTTGTTCCGCACGCCGATCATCGAGGCGTTCAACGCCGGGGTCCAGTTCCCGGTGGACACAATCATGGGTGGCATGCAGGGCTTCCCGAACGCGTGGCCCAACGCGGTCAAGGTCGCCGAATAGGCAGAGCCTGATTGTCGGGAGGGGGTCGTCAGACCCCCTCCCGTACCGCCGGAGGAGGAGAGGTGCTGAAGTTCGTCTCGAGACGTCTGGTGCAGATGGTGGGTCTCTTCTTCCTGTTCCTCACCCTCGTCTTCTTCCTGCTCCAGGCCCAGCCGGGGGACATCTCAAACCTGTTCATAGACCCCAACCTCCCCAGGGAGGTCCAGGAGCAGCTCAGGGAGCGTCTCGGTCTCGATGGGAGCGTGTGGAGCCAGTGGGCGACCTATCTCACCAACTTCGTGAGGGGGAATCTCGGGGTCAGCTTCTCCCAGTATCCCCGGCCCGTGCTCGACATCATCCTCGAGGCCCTGCCTCGGACGATGTTCTTGTTCACCCTGGCCACATTGTGCTCCTACATCGTGGGCTTCAGCCTGGGCAAGCATCTCGCCTGGAGACGGGGCGGCTTCTCCGAGTACAGCGTGACCATCGGCGGGGTTCTCCTCTACACCGTCTTCTATCCCTGGTTCGCCGTGATCGTGATCCTCACCTTCGGCTCCCGTCTCGGCTGGTTCCCGATCAACGGGTTCCTGACACCCGAGTTCTGGCGCAACGCCCCTTACAGCGGGAACCAGGTGTTCACCCAGATGATCCTCTCGTTGTTCATCGCCGGGGCAATCGCCGCCTTCACCGCATGGTGGGCGAGGAGACAAAAGGACCGGCGCCGGGCCCGTCTCATCCGGGTGACCGGCTATGGGGCCTCCCTGGGGTCGATCGTCGTCTTCTGGGCGCTGCGGGGCGACATGCGGCCCTATGCCCTCGACATCGCCCATCACTCCGTGCTCCCCGTGATGACCTTGACCCTGGTGGCCTTTGCCGGGGTGATGTTGCTCACCAGGGGTTCGATGCTCGAGACCCTGCGTGAGGATTACATCCTCACCGCCCGGGCCAAGGGTGTCCCGGAGCGGGTGATACGTGACCGGCACGCGGCACGCAACGCCCTGCTCCCCGTGGTGACCTCGTTCGTCCTAGGTCTGGCTTTCATAATCGGCGGCGGTGTGGTCACCGAGACCGTCTTCTCCTGGCCCGGGATGGGTCTGCTGTTGCTGGGGTCGACCGTCATAGAGGACGTGCCGCTCGCCACCGGGGCCCTGGCCTTCATCGGGATCCTCGCCCTGGTCGCCCATCTCGTCGTCGACATCCTCTATGCGGTTCTCGACCCACGGATCAGGATCGCCGGAGGGAGGTAGCCGATGGTCACCCAGGATCACCAGATGGTCGAGCTCGAGGAGGGTCTGGTCCTCGAGGAGGGGAAGCTCCCCAAGTCGTTGTGGAGGGTCAGGCTCACGCTGGCCCGGAAGGTCCTCCGCAAGAACTGGCGTCTCTTCTCCGAGAACAAGATCGGTCTCTTCGGTCTGGGGGTCATCCTGCTCTTCGCCCTGATCGCCCTGTCCTACCCCCTGATGCGCTCCATCGGGCCCTGGCAGAACGACACGGTGTACGACCCGATCACCGGGTACGAAGCGGTGCTGGAGGACTTCGAGATCGTGCTCACGGAGGCCGACGTGGTCGACCCCACCACCCAGATGGACGCCAACACCGCCCAGCTCTTCTGTTTCGGGGTGGCCGCCGGCGACATCTGCACGGTGCCCCGTCAGCCGGCCCGTCCCGGGCCGGACCACTGGCTCGGCACCGACCCCCTGGGACGCGACATCGCCAGCCAGCTGGCCTACAGCACCCGGGCCGCCTTCCTCCTCGGTCTGATTGCAGCACTGGTCACCGTGATCGTCGCCACCATCATCGGCTCCGTGGCCGCCTTCTATGGCGGCTGGATCGACAACGTGCTGATGCGGCTCGCCGACCTGGTGCTGCTCCTCCCCCTGATCCCGGTGCTGATCGTGATGTCGGGGTTGTTGACGATCACCCTTCCCCTCCTCGGGGTCCTCATCGGGATCCTCTCCGGGTTCGGTGGGACCGCCATAGTGCTCAAGTCACAGGCCCTCTCCATCAAGGTGAAGCCTTTCATCGACGCCGCCAGGGTTGCCGGTGGCTCCAACCGTCATGTCATCTTCGCCCACATCATCCCCAACGTGCTTCCCCTCAGCTTCTTGTTCATGGTGTTCACCGTCACCGAGGCGATCACCCTCGAGGCCACCCTGTCGTTCTTCGGTCTGCTCAACGTCCCCATGAGCTGGGGGATCATGCTCAACATCGCCCAGACCGAGGGGTATCTCCGCTTCGGCCTCGAGTATTGGTGGCTCCTCGTGCCAAGCGGGCTGGCTGTCACGCTCCTCGCCGCCGGGTTCTTCTTCGTCGGGCGGGCAATGGACGAGGTCGTCAACCCGCGGCTGAGGGCCAGATGACGGCGAGGACGGTCCTCGAGGTCAAGAACCTCGTCATGAACTACGAGATCAAGGCGGGGATGGTCTCCGCCGTGGAGAACGTCTCCTTCAGCCTTCCCCAAGGCAAGTCGCTGGGGCTGGTGGGGGAGTCGGGGTGCGGCAAGACCTCGGTCGCCCTCACCCTGCTCAGGCTGCAGGCGCCCAACGCCAGGATCCTGGGGGGTGAGGTCCTCCTCGACGGCGAGAACCTGCTCGACCTCAGCTCCGAGGAGATGAGGAAGCGTCGTTGGAGCGGGATCTCCATGGTGTTCCAGGGGGCGATGAACTCGTGGAACCCGGTGTACACGGTGGGGGACCAGATCCTGGAGGCCATCGACCTCCACTGGGACCCCAAGCCGACCGCCGCCAAGGCCAGGGCCAAGATCGTCGAGCTGTTCGGTCTGGTTGGTCTCAACCCGGACATGATCGATCGCTATCCCCACGAGTACTCCGGGGGCATGAAGCAGAGGGCGGTGATAGCCATGGCCCTCTCCTGTGACCCAAGGCTGATCATCGCCGATGAGCCGACGACCGCGCTCGACGTGATCGTCCAGGAGCAGATCCTGGCCGAGCTGAAGAAGATCCAAGAGCAGATGGGGATGAGCATCATCTACATCTCCCACGACATAGCGGTCATCGCCGAGATCACCGACTTGTTGGGGGTCATGTACGCCGGCAAGCTGGTGGAGGTGGGCCCGACCGTGGAGGTGTTCGCCCGGCCCCGCCACCCCTACACCTGGCTCATCCTCTCCTCGACTCCGTCAATCACCGGGGAGCGGAGGCAACTCGCGCCGTTGGAAGGTGAGCCGCCCAACCTCCTCGACCCGCCCACGGGCTGCCGTTTCCACCCCCGTTGCCCCTTTGCCACCGAGCTGTGCGTCACTGAAGAGCCGCCGCTCGCCGTCATCGATGACGGCCACTCGGTGGCCTGCTGGCACCACGAGAAGGTGCCGGTCGGGGTGAGGAGCGGTCGGTGAGCGCAGGCGAGATCCGGGTCAGGGTCAAGGACCTGGAGAAGCGGTTCCCGATATCGAGGGGTCTCTTCCGCAAGCCCGTCGACTTCGTCCATGCCGTCGACGGGATCGACCTCGAGATCAGGGCGGGGGAGAGCCTCGGGCTGGTCGGCGAGTCGGGGTGTGGCAAGACCACCACGGGTCGGATGCTGGTCAAGCTGGAGGAGGCCACCTCGGGGACGATCCAGATCCGTGACTCGGAGAGCGGGGAGATGATCGACGTCACCGCGATCGAGAGCCAGGAGGACCTGAGACGGTTCCGCCGAAGTGTCCAGATGATCTTCCAGGACCCCTACGAGTCGATGAATCCGAGAAGCACCATCTTCGACGTCGTGTCGGAGCCCCTCTCGGTGCAGAGCATCGGCACCACCGAGGAGCGCGAGGCGAAGGTGGTCGACCTTCTCAAGCTGGTCGGTCTCACCCCGCCCGAGGGGTTCATCTTCCGGTATCCCCACGAGCTGTCGGGTGGGCAGCGTCAGAGGGTGGCCATCGCCCGAGCCCTGGTGCTCGAGCCGACGTTCGTGGTCGCCGACGAGCCCACCTCGATGCTCGACGTGAGCATCCGCATCTCCATCATGCGTCTCATGCTCAAGCTCGCAGAGCGGCTTGGTGTGACCTATCTCTACATCACCCACGATCTGGCGGTGGCCAGATACATGTGCGACCGGATCGCCGTGATGTACCTGGGGAAGATCGTCGAGATGGCGCCGGCAGAGACGCTCCTCTCGAACCCGCTCCACCCCTATACGCGGGCGCTCCTCTCGGCGGTTCCCGTGCCCGATCCCTCGTATCACCGGCCAGCCGTCGAGATCAAGGGCGGCGTGTCCCGTGCCATCAATCCCACCGGCGAGTGCCGGTTCCTCGCCAGATGCCCCTTTGCGGTCGAGACCTGCCGGACAACGCCTCATCCCGATCTGGCCGACCGCGGTGAGGAGCACTACGTGGCGTGTCATCTGGTGGCCGCAGACGGCACCTGGACCGGCGCGGAGCGAGCGGTCCTCGAGCTTCGCTCCTGAAATCCTGAGGTTTTGCCTCCGGGACGGGTTTCATCATCCTGATGCGATCACGCGTGGCCTCGGCGATCCTGGCGTTGATGGCGACGTCCTGTCTCGGGTCGGCGGCCACGACCACCACCACATCCAGCCCGACTACGACTCGTCCCCCGGATACGACGGCCACCACCGCCGCCGATGTCTGCCCGGATGTGTTCTGTGTGGTGTATCGGATCGACCCCGACGCCCGGTGGTCGGACGGTGAGCCGGTCGTCGCCGATGACTTCGCCCACACCCTCGCACTGCTCGATGAGACCTCGGCCAACCCCGGTTACGCCCTCATAACCGGTCATGAGATCCGCGACGACAAGACCTTCGTCGTCGCCATGTCGGAGGTCTTCGCCCCATGGCGCACCCTCTTCGAGATCGTGCTCCCCGCCCACGCCACCCACGACGAGGCCAACCCGGGTCCGGGAACCGGCCCCTTCACCCTTGTCGAATGGGTCCCGGGAGACCGGATCGTCCTCACACGCAATCCGTGGTATCGCCCTCCCCCGGACATGACGCCGGGAGACGTCGACGAGCTGAGACTCGTCTTCCCGGTCGACGTCCGGACCATGATCGGCGATCTGGGGGAGGGGGCCGTCGACGTCATCGACCCCCGGCCCCTCGGCTGGATGGTGTCCGACGTCGGCGAGCTCGAGGGTGTGGCCAGCGTCGTCGGTCCCGGGCCTTTCTGGGAGCACCTCTCCTTCAACCATGACGACCCCCTGCTCAGCCAGCCCTGGGTGCGTGAGGCGCTCCGTCTGGCGCTCGACCGGGAGGCGATCCTCGACGCCACGGTTCGGACCATAGACCCCGATGCCAGGGGTCTGGGGAGCACGGTCTTCATGGAGGGCTCACCCTGGTACCGCGAGCATCACGTCTCGACCACCGACCCGGAGCGCGCGGAGCAGATCCTCCTCGACCACTTCTGCGAGCGTGGCGAAGACGATGTCTTCTCTTGCCAGGGGAGACGTCTCTCCTTCATCTGGGCGACCACGGTGGGTGACGACCTGAGACAGACCCAAGTGGAGATGGCGGCCTCCCAACTCGAAGCCATCGGGGTCGAGATCGTGCCTCGTTATCTCACCCCGTCGGAGCTCTTCACATCCGACGTGATCTTCGGCGGACCCTCGGTCTGGCAGATCATGAGCTTCTCATGGAAGGCCGCCGCGGATCCCTTCCTCGGCGACAGCACCTATCTGTGCACCGGGGACAGCCCGATCGGGATGGGGGCGCTCAACGTGAACCGCTTCTGCGACGAGGACGTGGAGCGCCTGATCCTGGCGACTAGGACAGAGACCGACCCCCAGACCCGGGCCGA
>JAKEHF010000204.1 GCA_022615295.1 Actinomycetota bacterium
AGAAAGCGCCGCCAACCCCAGCCCGGCTCACCAGCCCCAGCCCGCGCCAACCCAGCCCTCTCCTCAACCCTCCACCGACAGCTCTTCGGCCATGACCACCCCCATCTCGGTGGCAACCCGCAAATAGGTGAGGGCCTCATCCCATACCGGTCCGGTGACGAGACATCCCGCGGCCAGGGCGACACCCGAGAGGAAGGCACCGTCGTCGACGATGGTGACCCGACGTCTGGCACCGACGACCAGGGCTGAGGCAAAGGTGTTCGGAGAGTGGCCTACCGCCACCCTTCGCCCGGAGTAGACCTCGTCACGGAGCGCCACCCGTCCCACGGGTCTCGGGAACCGGGCGAGTCGGCCCTCCCCGGGGGGCAGGGCGGGATGGGCCACCGCGACCAGCTGGGGGTCGCTCTCCCTGGCGGCGACGGCGAGGGCGATCCCCCTCGACTCGGCTCCGTGGGTCCTCACGCCCGGGTGTGAGGTCTCCCCGTCCCACACCAGGTCGACACCCAGCTCACGTGCCCGTCGCCGGGCCTCGGGACCGGTCCCCACGAGGAGGTCGCAGCCCTGGGCGTCGTCTACGACCCTGAAGGTTTTGGAGTTGGCCGGCCCGACCACGACCACCTCGTCGACGCCGGGATGGGCGGCCAGACTGTAGGCGGCCCGGACTGCGGTGTCCCCGGTTACGAGGACGCCGATCCTCACGAAGGCTGGACCGGGGTCCAGGTCTCGGTGCGCTCCTGGCCGGTCCTTCGTATGAATACGAGGATCATCGCCACCGCCAGGACGCCGGCTATCCAGACACGTCTCACACGGTCCAGTGTACGACCCTCGGTCAGAGCTCCAGACCGACGATCAGCGGCTCCTCGCTGGTGACAATGAATCCGGCACGGAGATAGAGGTCGAGGGGTCCTACGTAGGCCGACGCCGCGCTCTGCGGCTCTCGCCGCGGGTAGGCCTCCATCGCCCGAAAGCCTGCCGCACGAGCGCTCTCGACCGCCCCGTCGAGAAGCATGGTGGCCAGACGGTGACGGCGATAAGGCGGCGCCACGACGAAGCAGACCACAGAGCAGACCCGATGATCGTCGTCGCCGGTGACCCTTCCCGGGAACTCCGATCTCGCCGTGGCGTTGCACCAGCCGACCACCTGCCCGTCCACAGAGGCGACCATGCCGGTGGTCTTTCCGTCACGAAGTCGGTCGTGCTGGGCCTCACGGGTCTCCTGCCAGGGGATATGGCGCCACTCCGGGTTGTCGCCGCCGCCGAGGAAGTAGAACATGCAATAACACGACCCCCACGCCGGGTTGTCGGCGAAGGCGGCCCTGTCGAAGAACTCGATGATGTCGTCGGCTCGATCCGGGGTTATGGGCAAGACGTCGATGTGCTCCGGGCGTCCCACGGGTGCGGTGGCACCGTCGGACCGGTCCTCAGCGTCGAGATAGTTGCGCACCGAGACCCGGCTGAGACCGAGCTCGGGATGGGTGGAGTGGAAGTGGGTGAACACCGGCTCGACCAAGGCGGCAGTGTCCGCATCGGCGAGGACCGCGCCGCAGTGACACGTCATGGTCCTCATGGCCCGTTCGAGATGATGATCGCCGCGGTGGGGCAGTTGTCGGCGGCCTCCTGCACAGTGGCATGGAGATCGGGAGGCGGTGTGTCCGTGAGGAGGCGGGAGACGGTGTCTACGACGAAGACTTCGGGACAGATCATCTCGCACTGGCCCGTCCCGGCGCAGGCATCCTCGTCGATCCGGACCCTCATCTTGCGATCTTATGCCTGCCCTGCCCGGTCGGTCGTCTCGCTAGGTTGGGTCGGATGCTCGACGTGGGCGCCCTGTCGCTTGCCGATCTGGAGGCCGACCCCCATCCGATCCTCGCCGAGATCCGCCAGACCACACCGGTGTGCCACGTGCCCAGTCTCGACATGTGGCTGGTGACCCGTTGGGAGGACGTTGTCTACGTATGCGAGCACCCGGAGCTGTTCACCGCCAACACCCATCCCAGCTGGCTCCGGGACTGTCTCGGGGAGAACATGCTCACCCTCGACGGACCCGTCCATGATCGTCTCGCCGAGGGGATGAGACCGCCGTTCACCGCAGGTGACATCGGAGGGCGGGTGAGGGAGGAGCTGGCGGCGATGCTCGACGAGGTCATCGACGGCTTCTGCGCGGAGGGCACCGCCGATCTGATGACCGTCTACGCCGAGCCGCTCGCCAACCTCACACTCCTCCATGCCCTGGGTCTGACCACGGTCACCTGGCAACAACTCGCCGGATGGTGCCGCGGGGTGATCACGGGTCTCGCCAACTTCGAGAACGACCCGGATCGGGCGGCGATCGCCTCCCGGGCCCACCACGAGCTGGGTGTGGCGCTCGGTTCCCAGCTCGACCTGGTGGCATCACATCCCGATGGGTCGGGGCTCTCCCGCTATCTGGCCGCCGGATTCAGCCGTGACGAGATCATCAACAACGTTCGGCTCATGGTCTCGGGTGGGATCAACGAGCCGAGGGACGGTGTCGGGCTGGTCATGTACGAGCTACTCCTCCGCCCCCAGCTCATGGAC
>JAKEHF010000205.1 GCA_022615295.1 Actinomycetota bacterium
ATGACCGCTGAGCGCCGGCCCTACCGGGTGCTCGTCGTAGAGGACGAGGCCGGGTTGGCAGAGTCGGTCGGCTACACGTTGGAGAACGAGGGTTTCGACGTCCTGGTGGCGCTGACCGGGCTTGCCGGTCTGGAGACGGCCCGCGTCCACGGGCCTGACGTGATTCTTCTCGATCTCATGCTTCCCGGTATGTCGGGGCTCGACGTTTGTCGTCAGATCCGGACATTGAGCGACGCCCCGATCATCATGCTCACTGCGAAGACCGCCGAAGCCGACAAGGTTGCCGGTCTCGAGCTCGGCGCCGATGACTACATGACCAAGCCCTTCTCCATGCGGGAGCTGGTCGCCCGGGTCAGGGCCCATCTGAGGAGGGTGTCACGGACCGGTCTTCTCGCCGACACCAACGAAGTGCTCAGAGGCGGACCGGTCGAGCTCGACATCGACGCCCACGTCGTCCGGGTCAACGGGAGCGAGACCGACCTCCGACCCAAGGAGTTCGAGCTGCTCGAGTCGCTGATGCGTCGCAAGGATCGTCTCGCCGCCCGTCACACCCTGATCGACGAGGTGTGGGGACCGACTTACTTCGGTGACACCAAGACCCTCGACGTCCACATCAAACGTCTTCGCCAGAAGATCGAGCCGGACCCGTCACGGCCAAAACACATAGTCACGGTGAGAGGACTCGGGTACAAATTCGTGGATGAGTAGCCGAAACGAGCGGAAACGGAGACCGCTGCCGACCATCCCGCTCGTCATCGGCGCCCTCCTCGCCCTGATCCTGGTGGTCGTCACCGCCATCCTCGTCGACCGTTCCCTGCGGGCGGTTTGGCTCGACGATCTCGACGCCGACCTGGAGCGGCTGGCGCTGGTCGCCGCCGAGACCCTCGATGCCACCGGTCATCAGGAGTGGGCGACGGGTGTGTCCCGGGCGGGAGCGGTGCGTGTCACCCTCATCGACGCCGGCGGTGTGGTCCTTGCCGACTCCCATCAGGATCCGGCGATCATGGAGAACCATGGCGACCGCCCGGAGGTGATCAGCGCTTTGAGCGGTGAAGTCGGGGTGGCCACCAGGGTCAGCGTGAGCACCGGCATCGAGCAACGTTATGTCGCCCTTCCCCCGGTTGACGGTCTGGTGGTCAGAGTCTCCACCTCAACGGGGTCCATAGCCGAGGACTATCGGCGGACTCAGGGAGTGATCGTCCGGGTCTCCCTTTTGGTCGCCCTGGCTGCCGTCGTCGGGATGGCCCTGCTCGTCCGCCGTCTTGTGAGACCGGTCGCCGTCCTCGCCGACCACGCCCAGGCCCTGGCCAGGGGTCGTCTCGACACCGATCCGCCCCGCTCCCCGGTGGCGGAGCTCGACCGCCTGGGGATGGCGCTGACCGAGATAGCACGTGATCTCGGTGGCCGCATGGTCGAGGCGGAGAGGGCGTCGGGCACCCTCGAGTTCGTTCTCGGGGCCATCCCGCAGGGAACCATCCTCTTCGACTCGGAGGATCGTGTGGTCTACGCAAACCCGGCGGCCCGTCAGATCCTCGGCTCGGTGCCGGAGGCCCTGGGGGCGTTGACCCCATTTCAGCTTCAGACCTCCGTGAGGGAGGCTCGCGAAGGGGGCGTACCCGTCGTGAGGATGGCCGACCACGGGCGGCCGGCACGTCGGCTCCGGGCTACGGCAGTACCTTTCGAGGGGGACGACCGCGTTCTCCTGGTGGTGGTGGACGTGACCGAGCGGGAGCGACTCGACGCGATGCGTCGTGATTTCGTCGCCAATGCCTCACACGAGCTGAAGACCCCGGTGGCCACGATCATCGCCGCCTCCGAGGCCATCCAGATCGCCCTGAGCCGGGATGACCCCTCCGCCGTGGGCTTCGCCTCACAGATCGAGACTTCGGCCAGACAGCTCGACAGGCTGGTGAACGACCTGCTCGACCTCTCTCGGCTCGAGCAGGAGACACCGGACCTCCTCCCTTTGGACCTCTCCCAGATCGTCGGCGAGGAGGTGGGGAGGTTCCTGAAGAGGGCGAAGGACAACGGGGTCACACTGGTGGCAGATCTCTCCAAAGCCCCGATCCTGGGCAGCCGCCGAGACCTGGCGGCGGCGACCCGCAACCTCCTCGACAACGCCCTGCGACACACCCCGAGGGGCGGCGAGGTTCGTGTCGATGTGGGCGTCCTCGACGACCAGGCCGTGCTCATCCTCACCGACACCGGGGAAGGGATCCCAACCCGTGACGTCGGTCGGGTTTTCGAGAGGTTCTACAGGGTCGACTCTGCGCGCTCCCGGACCACCGGGGGCACCGGTCTCGGGCTGGCCATCGTAAGACACGTTGCCGAGACTCATGGGGGGACGGTCGGGGTCGAGAGCGAGCTTGGTCGGGGTTCGGTGTTCACGGTGAAGATCCCGCACCGGGGTTGACGAGCCTGTGTCATCTCTGGTACACCATGCGGCGATGAGCAGAGTGCCCGCGTCCCGACGCTGGTGGTGGTCGACCACTTAGAGGTGGCGACCATCTGCTCACGCTGAAAGGAGACCCACCTCACGACCACGAGGTGGGTTTCTCGGTTTTCCCAGGCTCCTCCCTCGAAGTCGGTGACCCCGGAGGAGGAGATGGAGACGATCTTCGACATACCGGCCGATCTGCATACCCCGGTATCGGCATATCTTCGGCTGGCGTCGCTGGGACCCCGTTATCTGCTGGAGTCGGTCGAGGGGGGTCACACCGGCCGCTACTCCTTCATCGGCTTTGGCCCCACCCGTCGTTTCACAGTGGAGCGGGACGGGGTCTACGAAGGAGAGACCCTTGTAGACCCCGATGTCCTTCCCGGTCTGCGCAGCGCACTGTCCTCGACCTCACCCTGCCTGCCGTCCGGGTCCCCTTTCGGGGGCGGGCTGGTCGGGGTGACCGGCTTCGACATGGTGAGACGGCTCTATCCCCTCCCCGCATCGCCACATGACGGCGACGGTCCCCACGGGGTCTATCTGGCGACGGCGTCGATCCTCGTCTTCGACCACCTCACCAGACGGATGGCCCTTCTCCACGCCGGCGAGCCCACAGAGCGCGCCGAGCTGCGGCGGGACGTGATGGGGCTTCTCCGTGGTCCGCTCGACCCTGTTCACGGCCCTGCGGCGCACTCGGAGGCGAGCCCGGCGATGACCGAGAGGGAGTTCATCAGCGGGGTGGAGACAGTGAAACGACACATAAGGGCGGGTGACGTGTATCAGCTCGTCCTCTCCATCCGCTTCTCCGGCCGCACCGACGTCGCCTCCTTCGCCGCCTATCGGGCCCTGCGTCTTCTCAACCCCTCCCCATACATGTATTACATCGACCTCGGGGACACCCAAGTGGTCGGCTCCTCACCCGAGGCATTGGCCCGTCTCGGCGGGGGACGCGCCGAGCTTCGCCCCATCGCCGGCACTCGCCGGCGCGGCGCCGACGAGATCGAGGACGAGCTCCTGGAGAGGGACCTGCTCGCCGACCCCAAGGAGGCGGCCGAGCACGTAATGCTCGTAGATCTCGCCCGGAACGACCTGGGACGCACCGCCGTGCCGGGGACGGTGAGGGTGAGCCCCTACCGGACCGTGGAGCGTTACAGCCACGTCATGCATCTGGTGAGCGGCGTGGAGGGGGAGCTGAGACCGGATCTCGACGCCTTCGACCTCTTCGCTGCCGCGTTCCCGGCGGGAACCGTGACCGGCGCCCCGAAGCTGCGCGCCATCGAGATCATCGACCTCCTCGAGCCCGTCCCCAGGGGTCTCTACTCCGGCTCGGTGGGCTATTTCGGTCACGGCGGGTCCATGGATCAGGCCATCACGATCAGGACCGTGGTCTTCGCCGATGGCGAGTACAGCTATCAGGCCGGCGCCGGGATCGTGGCCGACAGCGACCCGAGAGCAGAGCATGACGAGGTCCTTTCCAAGGCGGCAGCCCTGGAGACCGCCCTCTCCGTCGCCGAGGCAGGTCTATGAGACGGGTACTGGTGGTCGACAACTACGACTCGTTCACCTACAACCTGGTCCAGGCATTCCTCGCCACCGGGGCCGAGGTGGTCGTCAGATACAACGACGACCTCGACGTCACCGAGGCGGAGAGCATCGCCCCCACCCATCTGGTGGTATCCCCCGGTCCCGGGGGACCGGCGGAGGCCGGGGTCTCCGTGGAGATGATCCGGCACTTCGCCCCGAGGATCCCGGTGCTCGGGGTCTGTCTCGGTCATCAGGCGATCGCGGTCGCCTACGGCGCCGAGGTCGGCCCGGCCCTGACCCTCATGCACGGCAAGGCGTCGCAGGTCTACCACGACCGGCGATCGGTGTTCGCCGGTCTCCCCAGCCCACTGACGGCCGGTCGTTACCACTCCCTGGCCGTGGTGGAGGAGAGCCTCCCCGGCGATCTCTCGATAACCGCGTATACCTCCGACGGAGAGATCATGGGTCTTCGACACGTGACGCATCAGGTCGAAGGGGTCCAGTTCCACCCGGAGAGCATCCTCACCCCGCAGGGGGAGCGGATGATCGCCAACTTCCTCGAGGCTCCGGTACGGGCGGGTTCGATATGAGGGACCTGCTGGCGACGATCCTCTCCGGGGCCACGCTGGGCGAGAGCGAGGCCACCCGGCTTCTCGAGCATCTAACCGCAGAAGACCTCGATCCGGTGATGGCGGCGGCAGCCCTGGCGGGTATGAGGACCCGCGGTGAGACGCCGATCGAGCTCCGCGCCTTTGCCGCCGGCCTGCAGTCCAAGGCGGTGGCACCCGAGATTCCTGACGTCACCGGTGCCGTCGATGTGGTGGGGACCGGTGGCGACTCCTCGGGGAGCCTCAACCTCTCCACCGGCGCCGCTCTGCTGGCGGCGGCCGCCGGCGCCCCGGTGATAAAGCACGGGAACAGGTCGGTGTCGAGCCGGTGTGGAAGCTTCGACGTGCTTGTTGCGCTGGGGCTGGACGTGCCGTGGGACCCCATGAAGGCCGCGACCATCTTCGATGCGACCGGGTTCACCTATCTGTTCGCCCCCGTGTTCCACCCGGCGATGAGGACCATCGCACCGGTGCGTCGCGCGATGGGCGTCAGGACCATCTTCAACCTTGCCGGTCCCCTGGCCAACCCGGCCCGGACCCCGCATCTCGTTGTGGGGGCATTCAGCCCGAGCTGCGCCGAGATGATCGCCGAGACCCTCGCCGGGATGTCGATCACCAGGGCTTTCGTCGTGCATGGGGAGCCGGGATGGGA
>JAKEHF010000206.1 GCA_022615295.1 Actinomycetota bacterium
CCGAAGGGGCAGTGTGTGGTGAGAAGACGCTGACCCTCGATGTCGGGGTCCATTGAGAACCCGAGACCCGTCATGGCGCTGGCCACGGCCTGGACCGCACCGTCATAGCCTGGGTCCTCGGGCGCCCCGATCTCGGCGGCGAGCTGGGCACCATAGGCCCGGCCCACCCTTTCCGCCACCTCGGAGACGTTCTCCGGGGCCAGCTCGTCGAGCACCTTGAAGAGCATCTCGGTGAGCATCTCGAAGCGTCTTGGGGCGAAGTGGACCGTCACCTCTTTATTGGTCGACTCGTACGACTTCGCCGGGCGTCCTGCACTCGCATCGCCCTTGGGGCGCCGGTTGCTCACCCTGAGGAACCCGTCGGCAACGAGGATGTCGAGATGATGGCGGGCAACATTGGGGTGGATCTCGAAAAGCTCGGCCACCGAGGAGGTGGTCAGCGGCTCGGGCGACTCCCGCACCGCGATGTAGATCGCCCGGCGGGTGGGATCGCCGAGGGCCGATGTCAGGTCTGAGATGTGACGGTCGAGTGTCTTGGTGTCCATCTCGGAAGGTGGGGAGAGGGGGCCAATTATAGTTGGGGGTGCCCACCTATCACCCAGGCTCACGGGAGGGTCATGGCCAAACCAGAAGACCTGTCAAATGCAGTCGCGTCCATCGAATCGCCGCTGATCGTCGGACGCAGCCTCGGCGAGCTCGATCTGGTCAGCTCGGTGACCAGAAGTCTCACCGGCAAGGCGAAGGTGGAGCTGAGGTTGCCGGTGCCCGACACGACCAGGGAGCTGGACAGACGTCTCATCGAGGCCCTGAAGCCGCTGGTCAACGGTGTCGACGTCGACGTCGAGGTTATGAGCGAGTCCGATGCGAAGCTGTGGATAGGCCGGCTCAAGGAGATGGCCGGTCCGGCCATCGGGGAGCCCGGGTCGACGACCAGGGTGGTGGCAGTGTCGAGTGGGAAGGGCGGAGTCGGCAAGTCGTCGGTCTCCGCCAACCTTGCGGTCGTCTTGGCCCGAACCGGTCGCAGGGTGGGGATCGTCGACGGAGACATCTGGGGATTCTCGATTCCGGCCATGCTCGGGATCGCCGAGCCCCCCTACATGGTCGGCGAGATGATCGTCCCTCCGGTGGCCCATCGGGTGAAGGTGATGTCGATGGACTACTTCGTCCCCGAGGACAAGGCGGTGATCTGGAGGGGGCCGATGCTGCACAAGGCGGTGGAGCAATTCCTCAAGGATGTCTTCTGGGACGACCTCGACTTCCTCATCGTCGACATGCCCCCGGGGACCGGGGACATCTCCATCTCCATGTCACAGTTCCTGCCCCGGGCGCAGGTGTTGCTGGTTACAACACCCCAGCCCACGGCGCAACGGGTGGCGCGTCGGGCCGGTCTGATGGCCGGAGAGGTCGACCAGGAGGTGATCGGCGTGGTCGAGAACATGTCCTGGTTCACGGGCGACGACGGGACCCGGTACGAGCTCTTTGGGAGCGGGGGTGGTGCCGCCCTCGCCGATGAGCTGGGGGTGGATCTCATGGGCCAGATCCCCCTTCTCCCCGCCATGGGCCGTGGCGCCGATCTCGGCCAACCGGCGATCCTGGCTGCGCCGGGCTCCGAGGCGGCCACCGCCTTCGAGCACCTCGCCGACGCGGTGATCGCCAAACGGCCCCGGGTGAGGAGCAACCCCGCCCTCATCATCAAGTGAATGCAAACCTCAGGTAATACGGCCCCCCACAGGGGACATAACAGCCTCAGGAATTGGGGGCGTAGTGTGACCCGCTCATTGAGCCGCCGCGATGTCCTCCTCGCAGCACCGGTTGTCGCCATGGCCACGCTGGCGATCCGTCCCCCCATCGATGGTGGTCTGAGTCTTTGCCCGGTCGCGTTCTTCACAGGATTCGCCTGTCCCGGTTGTGGGATGACCCGGGCCGTCTCCCACCTGTTGCATGGAGAAGTGGCCACGGCGGTCACCCTGCACCCACTGGTGATACCCATCCTCGCGGTCGGCGCCGTGCTCTGGGTTTGGTTCCTCCTTTGGAGGCTGGGTCGGCTGCGTCCCATCGGCCGGGGAGCCTTCAACGCGATCATCGCATCCTCTGCGGTCGCCCTAGTCACCGTGTGGGTGACCCGACTGGCATCCGGGACGCTGCCACCCGTGTAGAGGGCCATTGGGGCAGCGGCCCCTCAGCTCACCTACCGATACGGTCCAGCGTCCGGTAGAGGATGGAGGCTGGGGTGAGGAACCAGGGGTTGGCGCCGTTGTAGTAGAAGCGGCCGTCGTGGGGGATGGTGCTGAAGACGGACGGCGGGTCCTCGCCGAGGATCATCCCCGCCAGATCATGACCGACCTGGGTGGCCAGGCCCACGCCATGGCCGGCGTAACCCAGGGCATACCAGGCCCCGTCGATCCGACCGATGTGGGGTATCAGGTCGAAGGGGACGGCCAGGTTCCCACCCCAGGCGTGGGTTATCTCATAACTCTCCAATTCGGGAAAGTAGGTGAGGAGGGCACGACGGAGGTCGGTCGCCGACTCGTCGAGGTCGAGCCCGGTATGCAGGTTCCGTCGACCCCCGATCAGGATGCGATCGTCCGGGGTGCGTCTCATGTAGTGGAGGAGACGCTTCTTGGTGTAGGACATGGAGCCGCGGGGGAACACCCGCGACGCCATTTCTTCACCCACCGGCTCGGTCACGATGATGTAGGACCCCACCGGGACGATGAGCCGGGCGAGCTCACGACTCGGCTCACGAGTGGTGTACCCGTTGGTGGCGAGGATCACCTCGCCGGCCTTGACCCGACCCTTGTCGGTCTCCACCAACAAGCCACTCGGCGTGCTCTCCATCGATCGGGCGGCACACTTGTCGACGAGGATCGCCCCAACCCTCTTCACCTCGGCCGCCAGACCGAAGACGAGCCGCGCCGGATGGACGCCATAGCCTTCCGGCTCGAAGAGGGCGACGTTGAAGTAGTCGCCACCGACGAGGGAGCCGATGTCACGGGCGTCTATGACCTCCCAGTCGACCCCGAACTTCTCCCGATACCAGGCAACGATGCGGTCGAACCTGCGCAGATCCTTCCCGCCGCGTCCCAAGGCCGCCATGCCCCCCCGATGGATCAGGGCGTCCACACCTTGTCTCCGGTCGATCTCGGCCACGATCTCGATCGAGCGCACTGAGGCTTGCCACATCTCGTGGGCGATGCGGGGCCCATACACGGCATAGACGGTGTCCACACCGGCCTTGATGTCGGGCGACACCATGCCGCCGTTCATCGACGAGGCCCCGCCGGCTATCTCTCCGGCGTCAATCACGGTGACGCCCCGACCCGCTTCGGCCAGACGCAGCGCGGCGGAGAGCCCGGTGAGACCCGAACCGACCACAAGCACGTCGCACTCTCCGGGGAGATCGCCCGTGAGCCCCGTGGGGCGCGGGAAGTCGTCTACCCAAAAGGGCAGGTGCTTCACAGAGTCGACAGCCCTGCCTCGAACAGGGAAGCCATCTCGGCGACCTGGTCCCCGGTCATGATCAGGGGCGGCGACACCTGAAGCCCGCCACCACCCACCGCCCTGGTGAGGACGCCGGCGCTGCGGCAGGCGACCGCCGCCCGGTAGGGGAGGGTCTCGTCCTCACCCATCTCGAGTTGAATCGCCGCCAGCGCCCCGACACCCCTACGGATTCCGGCCACCACGTTCAGCGCCTCCAGGGGGAGCAGAGCCTCGTAAAGCTCGTCCTCGAGCTGACGGGCCCGTTCGACGAGCCCCTCGCGTCTGATGATCTCCATCACCGCCAGACCCGCGGCGCAGGCGACGCTGTGGCCCGAGTAGGTGTAGCCGTGACGGAAGACCAGTCCCGGTGTGGTGAAGAACGGCTCGGCGATGCGTGGTGAGGCGATCACACCTCCGAGGGGTGCATAGCCGCAGGTCACCCCTTTGGCGAACGTGATGAGATCGGGCTCGAGCTGATAGCGGTTAGCGGCGAACCAGTCTCCGACACGCCCAAACCC
>JAKEHF010000036.1 GCA_022615295.1 Actinomycetota bacterium
CATCTGGTTCATGGTCGTCGCGAGACGATCGATCTCGTCATCGGTGCCGGGTTGGGGCACCCTTCGGTGCAGGTCGGTGGTGCTGATCGAGGCCACCTCGGTCCTGATGTCCTCGACCGGTCGCAGGGTCCGGCCTACGAGCCACCAAACCAAGGCAGCGAGGAGCATGATCACCGCCGGGATGGTCAGAGCCAAGGCGACGGCCAAGGTCGTCGTACTCTCCGTGACCACGTCATAGGTGGTTCCCACAAGAAGTGTGCCGCCGCCTACTGGTCGGCTGAGCACGCGGAACAGGTCGTCGTCGACCTCGACCACCTTCATGGTCTGGATGGTTTCCGTTCCCGGGTTCGAGCTCAGCCGCAACGGTGGCTCGCCCTCCAGGTTTGGCGTCGAGGCCACCACCAAACCGTCCCCGTCGACCAGCTGGACAAAACCCTCAGCCCCGCTTAGGGAGAAGCGGTCTGGTCGTTCACCATCTCTGAGAAGGGACGTGATGTCGTCCGCTCGATGGGTGAGGGCTTGATCGAGACTCGCGGTCATGGCTCCCCGCTGGAGCAGCACGATCACCACTCCGGCGACGGCCAGGACCAGGGCTGCCAGGGCGCCGGCGACGAGGGTGAGCCGGAAACGAATCGTGTGCGGAATCAAGGCTCACCCACCGTCCGAGGCCAGCCGATAGCCGGCGTGACGGATGGTCTGGATGGCGTGTCGCCCGAAGGGCTCGTCGATCCTGGAGCGGAGTCTCCTGATGTACACCTCGACGATGTTCGGATCACCCTCGAACTCGTACTCCCACACTCCGTCCAAGATCTCTCTCTTACTCAGCACCTGTCCCGCTCGTCGCATCAGGAATTCGAGGACATCGAATTGACGGGCGGTGAGCTGAAGCTCGATCTCTCCTCGCCAGACACGCCGTTGGGCCGGTTCGATGCGTAGATCACCGGCCTCGATGGGCGCCGGATCCCGAGCCCCGACCCGGCGGAGCAGACCACGAACCCTGGCCACAAGCACTGCAAAGGAGAACGGCTTGGTTATGTAGTCATCGGCCCCGGTGTCGAGCGCTTCCGCCTCGTCCAGGTCGCCGTCCTTGGCGGTGAGCATCAGGATCGGGGTCCAGTCCCCGGACTCCCTCAGGTCCGCGCAGATCTGAAAGCCGTTACGCCCCGGGAGCAGGATGTCGAGGATGATGAGGTCGTAGGTTCCCTCGGTCGCCAGCCACAGCCCGTTGGACCCGTCCAGGGCAACCTCCACCGTGAAACCCTCCGCCTCGAGGCCGCGCCTCACCATGGTGGCGATCTTCTTGTCGTCCTCGACGAGGAGGATCTTCACCACCGCATTCTCCCACCGTCACCTGACCGGCGGCTGAACGATGTCGTTGGGAGTCAGGCTGGGGTAAGGGCAGCTTCCCTATGTTGCGATCATGACGAGGGAAGGACAGAGGATGCGTGACAGGACGAAGCTGCTGTTGATTGGAGTGGCGGCGACGGCTGCCGCGGCCCTTCCGGCCATCGCCCAGGCCAGCGCTGACGACGATCGCGCCGAGGTTCCCGCTACAGGGACCGACCTGGAGCGGGGGTCGGAGGCGGCCATCGCTCATCTCGGCGGGGGCAGGGTGACCGGCTCCGAGGTGGGGGACGAAGAGAGCTACTACGAGATCGAGGTCACACTTGAGGACGGCCGACAGGTCGACGTTCAACTGGACGAGAGCTTTGATGTGGTCGGCAGCGAAAACGACGGCGCTGAAACCGACGACTGAGCGATCCGAATCCAACTCGGTTCCAATCTCGGGGCTCGGTCAGGGTGACACGAACGGGTGGTGCACCCGTCGCCAGCCCGCGCATCGGAGGCGGATCCACGGGATGGGCCTTCCCTTGGTGCCCGGCCTGGCCGTCGTCGGTGGTCGAGAGCTTCGGACCGTGGGGGCCGCGGTGTGGTCTTGTCACTCGATACGATCCAGATGGACTCTTTCGTCGAGAGCGAGGTCACAGATGGACAGCGATCAGATCGGCCGTTCGATCGACAACGCAGTCGGCTATCTCACGGAGAACCCGGAGAAGGCCCGTTACATCGACCGCCCCGCGATCGCTGTTGTCGACGGTCTCCGGGCCGAGGTCACCGGCCAGCATGGCGAGACCCTGGTGTCCGACATGCCGAGGAGTGTCGGGGGAGGTGGTACCGCACCCACACCCGGCTGGTTCATGCGGGCCGCCATCGCAGGCTGTGATGCCACGGTGATCGCGATGAGAGCAGCTCACGAGGGTGTGGCGTTGACCACGTTGGAGGTGACGGTGACCAGCGAGTCGGACGATCGCGGGTTCCTCGGCATCGACGACTCCCTCCCCGCTGGTCCTCTCAACGCTCAGGTGCAGGTCAAGATCGCTGCCGATGGTGTTCCGGAGGAGAAGCTGCGTGAGATCGTGGAATGGGCCGAACGTCACTCGCCGGTCTCCGACGCCCTTAGGCGGGCCGTGCCCACCGACGTCGTGGTCGAGGTCGTCTAGACGGATATCGCCCGAAACCGAGCTCTCACCGGGACTCGGTTAGCTCGAGACCGTTTCGGTTGACATGTAACCTTTCGGTTTCATATACTCCTTCCGGATGGATCTGGTGTTCAAGGCGCTTTCCGATCCGACCCGGCGGGCCCTCCTCGACTCCCTGTTCGTCGAGGATGGTCAGACCTTGTCGGCGCTCGAGTCGCGATTCGAGATGACGCGAATCGGTGTCGCCAAACATCTGGGGATTTTGGAGGCAGCCGGGTTGGTGGTCACCAGACGACGGGGTCGGGAGAAGCTGCACTTCCTCAACCCGGTTCCCATCCGTCTCGTCCACGACAGGTGGGTGAGCAAGTACACCGAGGAATGGGCCGCCGGTCTGGTCGGGCTCAAGAACGAGTTGGAGGAGATCATGGAGAAGGTGTTCGAGATCTACATCAAGACCACGCCGGAACGGCTTTGGGCGGCGATCACCGATCCCGAGACTCGGGCCCGGTACCACTTTGGCTCGCGAGTGGAGTCGGAATGGACGCCGGGTTCCGCCTACGAGATGGTGCACCCGGGTGCGCCGGGACCCCTGGTGCAGGGGGAGAATCTCGTGGTCGACCCGCCCTGGCGTCTGGTGCAGACGATGAGGGCCCAGTGGGGTCCGGAGGTGATCGCCGAGGGCACCAGCCGGGTCACCTGGGAGATCGAGCCGGTGGGTGACTCCTGCCGGCTGACGGTGACCCACGACCAGCTCCGCGACGACGCCAGCGAAGAGCTCTACGGCGGCTGGCCGATGGTCCTCTCCGGTCTCAAGACCTGGCTAGAGACCGGCGAGCTGCTCACCACCCCCGGATCGATCATGTATGGAGGAACACGATGACGACCACAACCAGATTGGACAAGACCTTCACCGGGACCCTTGTGAAGAGCGGAGCAAAGGGGGGCTGGACGTATCTGATCACGGACTGGACCGCCGATTTCTTCGGCACCCGGGGGCTGGTCAGGGTGAGGGGCACCGTCGACGGTCATCCGTTCACCGCCTCTTTCATGGCGATGGGCGACGGGACCCACAAGCTGCCACTCAAAGCCCCGCTCCGAGATGGCATCGGAAAGACCGAGGGCGACCTCGTCACAGTTCACCTCATCGAGCGTCTCAGCTGATCGAGTCCGAGACCGCGTGGTGAGGGCTCAGGTCGGGCCGCCCTTCAAGCGTCGAGCCGCCCATAGAATCGGCGGACGTTAGAGAGGTGACGCCATGCCCGGCGCCCAGAAGAAGAGTCTCGATACCCCCGATGAGCAGTTCAGAGCCGAGGGCCTGACCGCCGACATCGTCCAGATCGGGGAGGCTTCGGTTTCGCGAAATGTGTTCCTGTCCGGAGCCCACTGTGCTCTCGCTGCCAGAGCGATAGAGCATCGGTTGTACGAGCAGACGTGGCTGCGGGCCGATTACGACCTGCTTCCCATGCTGAGAACGCACCCGGTACCGACGTTGGTCATCCACGGGGACAAAGACTTCGTTCCCGTGGAGGTGGCTTCACACATCGCTGAGGCGATACCCGATGCCCAACTCTCCGTCCTTCCGGACTGCGGCCATTTCGCATATCTCGAGTACCCGGATCTGGTTCAGGGACAGATCACCGCGTTCCTCAAAGGCGGCCGGGTCGATCCGTCTTGAATCCGTGAAGTGGAGGACCGCACCGACAAATGGCCGTAGACCCGCATGGCTGCGGCCTCATCGGCACTCCGTGGCTGAGATAGGAGCCTGTTTAGACGAGGGCGGCTGAGCCTGGTATCACCAGCGCAATGGATTTGGGCTCGGTCGCATTTCTCGTGTCCACCCTAGCCGCGGTGTTGGCGATCGGCCTGCCCTTGGGCTTAGCCGCATGGAGGAGGAGACAAAACCGAGGTCCCGATGGCGGCGAACACCGTGAGCGGTGAAGTCGATCGCCTCGACCTCCCCGCCGCCCCAAGACGGCGGAGAGGTGAGGCGGGTGTCTCAGGGTGTGTCTTCCCCGAATACTGGGACACCCTCCGGGCACATACGCACCTTGGGGTTCCAGTCTTCGAATATCCCCGATGGGTTGTCCTTCCATAGCCAGACATGGAGCACCCAGAGTGGGAGAGTCGGGTGCTGGTGGAGGTCGACCCCGAACAGATTGGGAGCCGACTCATCGGTCCAGGCGTCGACCGGGACGATGTACTCATGGGCGACCAGCCCGGCGATCCCACCACTGGCGTCCAACTCGTACACCAGGGCCTCCGGTGTCGTGATATCGAGAGCGCCGTCCATCAGCGTCCCGTTGAGATAGTGCAAACCCATCCCTCCGAGCCCGGAGTTCTCGAAGCAACCCAGGTCTCCCATAGTGCTGGCGTATCCGGCCGCCTCGGCCATCGCCACGTCTTGAAACGGAGCGTTGGCCAGAGCCGCAGCCGAGATGTCGGCGGGATCAGCCGCCCCACCACCATGATCATTTGCCTCCCCCTCGGCGATTGTCGTAGTCGTCGCCGGCGGGGCGGTGGTAGTCGTCGCCTCTGGTTGGGTCGTCGCCGCTTCCGTCGTCGTCTCCGGGGCCTCGGTGTCGGCAGTCCCATCCGAAGTGCAAGCCGAGACGATGAGCAGCGAAGAGACCAATGCTGCCAGTGTTCGCTTTCTCAAAACCCCTCCCTACGTGTACTCGCCCACTGCGTAGATCTCGTCGGCGACCAGCCCGTGGGCTTCGCGATGGACGGTGTTGGCATCCTCGGCGCTGTTGGCCTCGGCCAGACAGAAGATCTTCCCGGCCTCCTCGTCGACCCAGTAGCGGAGATACTTCACCCCATACTTGCTCTGGGTCTGGAGATCCTTCTGATGGGCGTCGGCGACGGCGCTGGCCGATACGCCTTCGATGGTGTGTATGTCCATGAATAGCGGCACATCAACCTCCTTCGATCAATCGTGAGCCTCGGTCGGGCTCCCTGGAGGTGAAGGTATGAAGAAGCCTCCTGGGCGACATCGGTTGAACTACCTATTTCGGACGATCCGTCACGTGGTAGGCATACGGGTCGAGGACTGAGACCTCGGTGATCCGGTCCACCGGCAGACCATTGCTCCGAGCGCTGAGACGCACCGCCTCCGGACTCGGGGCGTCGTAGACACAGAAGGTCTTGCCCCTCTCGATCGAGACGTAAGAGTGGACCCAGGTGACGTTTCGATCGTTGTTGCAGACGACGATCGAACGAAGCACCTTGTGCCCTTCGGGCCCGGGCGGAATGTCGAGA
>JAKEHF010000207.1 GCA_022615295.1 Actinomycetota bacterium
GGGGACCGACGCCTACGGCCTCATCCGCCACCCGGAGACACCCACCGCGCTCGTCGAGCTCGGGTATCTCTCCAACCCCGCCGAGGCCGAACTCTTCGCAACCGACACCTACGTCCGGGTCGCCGGCACCGCGGTCGCCCGGGCCATCGCCGCCTATCTCAACACCGACCGCCCCGGCTCCGGCTGGCATGAGCCGGGCAGGGTGTTCAACCCCAACCCGGGGCTCTCGTTGGGGGACTGTGTCGATCCCCAGCTCCAGCCCTGATCAGGGGTGGTCGAAGCCAACTTGACATAACGTGGATTATGGGCGCTAGATGGGTCGAGGAATACCGGGTCCCACCACCGGGTTGGACGCTACGACCCCGACAACTGTGAGTGATACGCCATGGCCACGGTGGCCCTGACCAAAGAGACGTTCGATCAGACGATCCGGGACAACGAGACCGTTTTCGTCGACTTTTGGGCCGATTGGTGCCCTCCCTGTCGCATGTTCGCCCCCGTCTTCGAGCGGGCCTCGGAGAAGTACGAGGACATGGTGTTCGCCAAGGTCGACACCGACGCCGAGCAGGAGCTGGCCCTCCAGTTCGGGATCCGCTCGATACCGACACTGATGGTCTTTCGGGACCAGATCGTCCTCTATGCCCAGCCCGGCGCCCTACCCGATCATGTGTTCGAGGATCTGATCACCCAGGTCGAAGGTCTGGACATGGACAAGGTCCGGGCCCAGATCGCCGACGGCGCCGATCATGATCACCACCACGAACATGAGCACCACGACGACCATGACCACTCAGCGTCCGACCACTACCACTGAGGGCGCGAAGGCGCTCAGGGTTTGCGATAGACCGAGACGTGCTGGTGAGAGCTCTCGGTGAAGGGTCGGCGGTCGTACCATCCAAACCTCTCCTCGAGCTCCAACCCGGCGAGACCCGCCATCAGATCCATCTCCGCCGGCCAGGCATATCTGATGGTCACCGGGAGCACCACCGTCTCTCCGTCCTCCAGACGTCTCACCTGATGTGAGACCACCTTCTGACTCACCGGGTCGTGGATCGACATCTCGTAGGCGTGACTCTGGTTCGAGATGATGCTGGAGACCGCCATCCTCGTGTTGTAGGAGTCATATCTGGTCAGGTCTGGGACGAAGCAGTCGAGCACGAACCGCCCCCCGCTCTCCAGATGACGCGCCGTGCTCTTGAAACAGGCCACCTGACGCTCCTGGTCCAGGAGGGCGAACAGGGTGTTGAACGCCAGGTAGACGAGGGGGAAGGTGGCATTCAGATCGACCTCGGCCATGTCACCCATGACCACCTGGATGTCCTCTCCCCCGCTCTTGGCCCGGAGGATGCCCACCATCTCCCCCGAGACGTCGACGCCGGTGACGGCGACGCCCCGCTCGACCAACGGGATAGCCAACCGGCCGGTGCCGATGGCGAGCTCCAGGGCACGGGGCGGCGAACCGGCGAGAGAGAACAGGAAGTCGATGGTCGCTTCATCGGCGGGTGCCGTCACCTTGTCGTAATAGGGAGCCCATAGATCCCCATAGGTCGTCCGCTCGTAGTCGTCGCCAGTCGACCGGGGCTGGTGTGGGGATGACATCACCACGATGCTGGCATGCTCGACGTCACACGTCCGCCTTTTAACCTTTCGTCCATGACCGCTGATCCGAAGGTGATCGAAGACCTCCACCGACTCGGACTCGTATACGAAGAGATGCCCTGCGACCCGGACCTGGCCGACACCACGGCGTTCTGCGAGGCCTACGGCGTCCCACCCGAGCAGTCGGCCAACGCCATCCTGGTGGCCTCTCGGAAACCCGAGGGTCACAACGCAGTGTGTGTAGTCCTCGCCACCAACCGGCTTGACGTCAACGGCGAGGTCCGTCGTCGTCTCGGTGTCAGAAAGGTCAGCTTCGCCCCACCCGAGCTGACCAAAGAGCTCACGGGGCAGGAGATAGGCGGGGTGACCATCTTCGGTCTACCCGAGGGTCTCCCGGTGTGGATCGACTCGAGGGTCATGGACCACGATTGGGTGGTGGTCGGGGCCGGGTCCCGCACTGCGAAGATCAGGTTCGATCCGAGACAGCTCCAGGATCGTTCCGGCTACGAGGTGGTCGAGGCGCTGGCGTTCTGAGCAGACGCCGTCGCATCAGGGCGACATATCCGACCAGGGCGATCGCAGCGAAGCCGAACCATTGCACCGCATAGCCGAGATGCGGTCCGGCGTCATCGAGATCCGGCCCCGGGGCCGGCACCGGCAGGGCCTCGCCCTCCCCGCTGGCCACCACGTATACCGGGGCCAGGGCATGACTGGTCTGTTGTTGGATGCGGCCGATATCGACCCGGCTCAGGACCTCGAGACGACCGGTCGGTGGATCGGTGGGACCAAAGCGGGGACGGGTCTGACCGGTGGCGATCCACCCCTCGACGACCGTCTCACCCGGAGGAGGAGGGGCCTCGTCCACGGGAGCGCTGTCGAGCTCGAGGGGAACCCAACCCCGGTTGACGAGCACCGCGGTGCCCTCCGCTGTGACCAAGGGAGTGACGACGTGGAAACCGGCTACTCCTCGATGCACCTGTGACCTGATCAGCACCTCCTCGGCGGGGTCATAGACGCCAACCAGGCTCACCCTGCGATGGACACTGTCCGAGTCCACTCCCCCGAGGTCGGTAAGCGCCGGCGCCTCGAAGCGGGTCTGTGCAATTTCGTTTGCCTGCGCCCTCTGTCGATGCCGGTCGAGCTGCCACATCCCGAGTATGACGAACGCCACGGTCATGACAGCGACGACCAACGTGGCGAGAACGGGGAGACGTCTCCTGGTCACGGGCTCGGCCAGGTTATCCCTGGCCCACGGGCTTCTCCTGGTCTCGGTCAAACACGACCTGCTCGGCCACGATCTCGAGACGTGACCGGGGGGCATCGTCGGCATCGCCGTACCTCCGCTGGACCGAGCCGCACACCCAGACGCGGTCGGTCCTCTCCCCCGGCTGCTCCCATCGCTCTCCCTTTTGGTCCCACAGCAGCACCGGGATCACATCGAGACGACGGGGGCGGTCGGTCCTCACCACCACCAGATACCTGATCAGATGGGTCCCGTCATCGAGGACAGACACCTCCGGCCTCGTAACGAGCCGGCCGCACAGGACCACGAGATTGAGGTCCGCTGTCAACCCCATATACCCCTCCCCTGGCTTGGCACGCAGACTCAGCAGGAATATCGCGCACCGCGGCCCGCGATTACAGGGTGTTGTTCAGCCCATAAATGCCCGGAGCTCGTCGAGACCCTCGAAGTCGAGGTCGTGACGCTCGAGGGCAGTGACCAAGCGTCGGGCCGTCTCCTTGTCACCGGCGGCCAAGGCGACACGCGCCGCAACGAACCACCGTCGAAGCTCCCCCGGGGCCGGCGAGGAGACCAGACGACCCGGTTTGACCACGGCCCATGCATCACGCGTCCGACCCAAGTCGAGCAGATGAGAGGCGTAGACCACTCGCGCCTCGTGCTGGACCCCAGAGGCCACCTCGGACTCCTGGATCATGGCCCAGGTCTTGGCGACGTCCTCGGGACGACCCAGCGCCCGGAGACAGTCCATCTCGATCGGGGTATGCGTCAGGTCCCCGGTGATCCGACGGAAGGTGCGCAGCTCGCGCAGACCCTCCTCCCATCGACCGTCCCGATATGCGGACAGACCCAGCACCTCCCTGATCGTCGGGGCCCGTGGTGACAGCTCCTTGGCCTTCCGCAGCTCGGGAAGAGCAGACTTGTAGCGCTCATCGGCGAACTCCTGAACACCCTTGGCGAGGTGGGTCAGGGCCGGCTCCCTCCGCAGCTTGGGGGTCGACCGCTGGACCTCCTCACGCACCCAGCGGGGAAGCTGCCCGCTGCGGACCGTGGTAATGGTGCGTCGGGCCGGCTTCGGGGAACGTCTCTTGTCAGCCGGCTCGGCCATCATCTGTCTCCAAGAAGAGAGGGGTCCCTGACAGGACCCCTCCAGCTTTGATGTCCGGCGGTGACCTACTCTCCCAGGGGGTTGCCCCCCAAGTACCATCGGCGCTGGTGGGTTTCACTTCCGTGTTCGGAATGGGAACGGGTGGTTCCCCACCGCTATGTCCACCGGACAAACCATCCACTCTCGGCAACCCGAGAGCTCCATAGCGAGCACAAGCAATCATCCGGGATTCTCGATCCAAGCCCTCGGCCTATTAGTACCGGTCCGCTGAACACATTGCTGTGCTTACACGTCCGGCCTATCAACCTGGTCTTCTACCAGGGGCCTTAACCCTTTCGGGTGGGAAATCTCATCTCAGGGTGGGCTTCGCACTTAGATGCCTTCAGCGCTTATCCCGTCCGTACATAGCCAACGAGCCGTGCACTTGGCAGTACAACTCGCACACCAGAGGTACGTCCACCCCGGTCCTCTCGTACTGGGGGCAGCTCCCTTCAAATCTCCTGCGCCTGCGGCGGATAGGGACC
>JAKEHF010000037.1 GCA_022615295.1 Actinomycetota bacterium
CGTCACTTTTCTGTTCACCGACATCGAGGGCTCCACCAGGATCGTCTCGAGCGTCGGCGAGGAGTGGGTGCCCACCCTGGAGCGACACGACACCCTGGTTGCCGGCGCCGTGGAGGAACACGGCGGGGTGGTGGTCAAGAACGAGGGCGACGCCTTCTTCGCGGTGTTCACCACCGCCACAGACGCCCTCGGTGCCGCGGTCGAGGCCCAACGTCGTCTCAATGAGGAGCCTTGGCCGGAGACCGCCCAGGTGAGGGTGCGAATGGGGATCCACACCGGCTCGGGGACCTTGGGCGGCGCCGACTACGTGGGCATCGACGTCCACCGCGCGGCACGGATCACCGATGCCGCGCATGGCGGGCAGGTGGTGATGTCCGAGCCGACCGCTTCCCTGGTCGAACGGATCCTGCCCCCGGGAGTCACCATCGCCGATCTGGGGAAACACCGTCTCAAGGACCTTTCCGACCCCGAGACCATCTTCCAGGTGATGATCCCGGGGTTGCCTTCGGAGTTCCCCCCGTTGCGCACCCTCGACGCCATCCCCAACAACCTCCCCAACCAGGTGACCAGCTTCGTGGGCAGGGAGCGTGAGCTCGCGTTGGCGAAAGACCTCATGAAGACCAGCCGGGTCCTCACCCTGACCGGACCGGGCGGCACCGGCAAGACCCGTCTTGCTCTCCAGGTGGCGGCCGAGATCAGCGATGAGTTCTCCGACGGTGTCTTCTTCGTCGACCTGTCATGGGTCCGCCAGGTCGAGGTGGTGCCCTCTGCGATCCTCAACGCCATCGGAACCGCAGACTCCGATGCCGAACAGAGCGCCGAGGAGCGGCTGGTGACGGAGCTCCGCCCCATCAGTGTGCTGATAGTCCTCGACAACTTCGAACAGGTCCTCGGCGCGGCGCCGGTGGTGGCGGCGATCCTCAGGGGGGCCCCCAAGGTCAAGCTGATCGTCACCTCCCGGGCGCCGCTGCCGGTCAGCGGGCAACAGGAGCTGCCGGTGCCCCCTCTGACCACCGGTGAGATCACCGACTTGGAGGAGGCTTTGCACAGCGACGGGGTGAGACTCCTCGTCGACCGGGCCATGGCGGTCCGACCCGATTTCGCCCTGACCCCGGCCAACGCCCGAGCTGCGGTCGAGCTGGTGAACAGTCTCGACGGTCTGCCCCTGGCCATCGAGCTTGTCGCCTCACGGCTCCGTCTCTTCTCGATCGAGACCATCCTCGAGCGGCTCGACTCCCGGATGCTTTCACACGGCTCCGTCGACATGCCGGAGCGTCAGCAGACGATCGAGGCGACGATCGGTTGGAGCTACGACCTGCTCGACCCCGGTCTACAGGGCTTGTTCGCCAGACTGGCCGCCTTCTCGGGTGGAGCACGGCTCGACGAGATCGAGGTCTTGATGAGCGTGTTCGAGCCCGAGCACGACCTGATCGAGGGTCTGACGCGTCTGGTGGACAACAGTCTCGTCATCGGGGGGGAGATGACCGGCCGACCATGGTTCAGCATGCTCCAGGTGATCCATCAGTTCGCCCATGCCCGACTTGTGGAGCGTGGCGAGATCGAGCCCGCATGTCAGGCTCACCTCAGGGTCTTCGTCGACCTGGCCAAGCGGGCGGCGCCCGAGCTCACCAGGAAGGACCGTCTCAACTGGCTCGATGTCCTCGAGGCGAACCACGACAACTTCAGGGCGGCTCTCGAGTGGGGCATGGAGCGCCAGCGAGCCGACGAGGTCCTCGAGCTCGTCGCCGCCTTGTGGCGGTTCTGGCAGGCGAGAGGTCATCTCCACGAGGCCCAGTGGAGGATCGAGGCGGCCTTGGCCCTACCCGGAGGGGAGGTCGTCGTCCGTGCCAGGGCGATCGAGGCCCTGGGCGGGGTCCAGTGGTGGCGGGGAGACCTGGAGGGATGCTCGGCGAGCTATGTCGAGGCTCTCGAGATGCAGAGACGACTGGGGGTGAGCACCGACCTGGCGCGAGCCCTGTACAACTATGGGCTGGTCGCCGGGTTCCACCTCGGAGACTACGAGGCGAGTGAGAGATCCCTCGAGGAGTCCGAGGAGATCTCGCGAAGTCTTGGAGACGAGGGCGGATTGGGCGATATAGCCTGGGCCAGGGGCAACAACGCCATGCTCGAGGAGCGGTTCGACCTGGGCTTCTCTCTGTTCCTCGAGGCTGCCGAGCACTATCGGCGCGCCGGCAACGAGTTCGGGGTGGGCTGGGCTCTCTTCGAGGTCGGCGACAACAGCAGGAGGTCCGGTCAGGCGAGCACGGCATGGCCCTATCTGGAGGAGGCTCTGACGTTGTTCGCCGGTCATCGCGACGTATCGGGCCTGGTCATGATCCTCTTCCTCATGGCGGGAGTGGCCTACGACCTGGGTGATCCGAGACGGGCCTATCGTCTCGCCGGGGGGGCCGACGCCCTGAGAAAGACCTCCGGTGTCGACATCGTGCGTTTGGAGTTCAACGCCATCGCGGGTCTCGAAGCGGAGACCCTGGCCTCGTTGACGGGGGAGGAGGCGGCGGCATTCGAGGAGGGCACCACTATGAGCGTCGAGAACCTGGTGGCATATGGTCTCTCCGGTCCGGTGGACAAAGCGGATTAGACGCTGTTGTCGACGGGTTCTGCCATGGTGGTGAGGATGCGAGCTGTCGTCTGGTCCGTCTTGACACTGGTGGTGGCCACTGCCTGCGCCGGGGTCACCACGACCTCTGAGGTCCCGACGGAGCCGACGACGACCACTCTTACCCCGGGCTCCACTGCCGGGGCCACGACAACGATCGGGGGACCAACGGCCGGAATCGTGATCTCCGGGTTCTCGTTTGGCAGCCAGCAAACCGTTGCCGTCGGGACGACCGTGATCGTCACCAACGACGACCCTTTCACCCATACCTGGACCTCTGCCGACGGTCTTTGGGACTCCGGGAGTCTGGGTCAGGGGGACTCCTTCGCCTTCCGTTTCGACGATGCGGGGACCTACTCCTTTTTCTGCAAGATCCACTCGACCGAGATGGGCGGCTCGATCGTCGTGGAGGGCTGAGCCGCAACCCGGTTAACGTCGCTACCCCGACAAAACCCAGGAGGTCTCATGGCTTTGCGTAGCACCGGTCGCACCCATTGGGAGGGCGCCCTGTTCGAGGGGTCGGGTGTCACGACCCTCGACAGTGGGGCGGCCACGCCGCTTCAGGTGACGTGGAAGGCGAGGAGCGAGGAGCACGGCGGCCTGACCAGCCCCGAGGAGCTGATCGCCGCGGCGCACTCCGCCTGCTTCTCGATGGCCTTCTCCAACACCCTGGCCAAGAACGGGACACCACCGACCAGTCTCGACGTGGAGGCGACCGCCACCTTCGTCCCCGGAACCGGGATCACCACTATGGAGCTGACGGTGACCGGTGTCGTCGATGGGTTGAGCGTGGAGCAGTTTCAGGAGATGGCCGAGACGGCCAAGGCCAATTGTCCGGTCTCCAAGGCGCTGGCCGGCAACGTCGAGATAAGTCTCAGCGCCACACTCGCCTAGCCGTCGGCCCCGACCCCGGCGCTTTGACGCCGCCGGTAGGCCGTGACCGCCTCTCGTGTCGAGCAGGTGCTCGAGCAGTGCCGTCTCGACCGGTTGCGTGAGGCGTCCACGTAGACATCGTCACAATCGTCGGCGTTGCACACGCCGAAGCGGCTCATCCCGTTCTCGACCATGACGCTGGCGAGACCCATGGCGGTGGTCGCTCCAAGCCAGCACGACATCGAGGAGTCGAACGGCTCGAAGTGGAAGTGGGCATCACCGTTGTGGACTGATACGCGGGGCTGGGCGCCGTGCTCGGCGAGGATCCGGTTCACCATCGCAGAGGCGGCGGCGTCGTCGGGGGAGTCGATGACGGAGCGAAGCGCCTCACGGAGACGATGGATGGGTTCCAGATCACCTTTGGACACGGGTCGGGCAATCCCCTCCCACATGTGGCGGTAATCGTCCAGGAATGCACGCAGCCTGCTCAGGTCGCCGATACGGTCGGTCTTGGTCTGGGCCGTATTGACCAAGGCGATCGCCAGGTCCACGGGCTCGTCGGTGTAATGGGAGAAATCCATTTGACTTATTACAGCTCTCGAGTTACTGTAAGAACTGTAATCAGCAACACCCCTTACTGCAAGAGGTGAGGTGAGGAAATGTACGACCTGGCAAAGACGATACAGAGGGACCGCCGCAGAGAGGCGTGTATGGAGCGTTTGGCGGCGCTGGTCCCGGTGACGAGATCATTGTCGGTGGGCCGCTACCGCATAACCGTGGCCAGGGAGCCCAAACCGGCTCCGGCCGCCTGAGGTCAAAGACGGGTTATCCGGCTCTCCTCCCCGGATAACCTGGCTTGATCGATGACACCGGAGGACATCCCCGAGACCACCGTCGACCGTCTCATCCAAGAGGCGGCTGAGCGTGGTGAGTTCGACGATCTCCCCGGTGCGGGGAAGCCCATACCCGGGGCGGGGACCAAGGATGACCCGTTGTGGTGGGTGAGGAGTTGGGTGCGACGTCTCAGCGCCGTCGACGGTTGAGAGACCCCCTCCCCCCGGGTGCAAGACAACCCCCCATCCATCGTCTTGCACCCGTGGGGGCGGTTCCCGGTAGCGCTCACCGGGACCGTCGCCACCCTCAATCCCTCAGGCGACCGCCAGGGACCGCAGCTCGATCGCGGTGTGCAGCTCGTCGGCGGGTCTGGCGAACATCCGTCTATCCACGGGCCCCATCAACTCGGACACCGCAGCGATTCTGAGTCGACCGCAGGTCTCGCAGACATGGCGGACCATCCAAGCCGTGGACACGGTGATCTCGTCGTGGTGGCCACATCCATCCCTAGTGCGACTCCGTCTCATCGTGCCTCCCTTCCCAGGGCAGAGACTGCCCGATGGGCACGCCTATGTCCATGAGCCAGACGGCCCAGGACCAGCGACCTATACGACGAGGACCGTAGGGTGATACCCGGGAGGCCGGCCCGATACCAGGCCGTCTCCACAAATGGTCGGAACCAGACAGCCAGACAGGAGGTCGAGCATGACGAGCCGCACCCAGAACAGGTCGATGGCGCACGACGTGATAGCCGGCATCCTAGGTGGTGGTGGCACCGGCGCCGTGGTCGGGGTGCTGCTCGCCGTCCGTGTACTCGACGCCGACTCGAGATGGGGTCTCTTTGGTGGGGCGGCGATCGGAGCGCTGATCGGCATCCTCATGCTCACCAGCTCCCACCGGGAGTCGAACAGATTCCTCACCCCGACGCTGGTGGTTATGTGGGTCCTCGCCGTGGCGTCGGGCGCCTTCCTCTACCTGCTCTACGACGCCATCCGCAACTTCTCCTGAGACTCAGGGACAGCCGGGGACGACGTGCCCCCCTGTCTCGTCCCAGCGCTGTGTGAACTCGTAGGTGCAGGGATCACCCTCGATAAGGACCGTCAGCTCGGTGCGACCGTGCTCGTAGTCCCAGCGCCCTTCCCCGTCGAGGACCAGATCGGGGCGGAAGGCGCAACCATCGAGGAGGAAGTCGGTGGTGAGATCGGTGCCCGTGAAGCCGACCGAGCCGCCATGACTGCAGGCCACCTCGATGAAGCTGTATCCGTCCCAGAAGAGCAGCTCGGGCAGATAGGCGAGGTCGTTGTCGATCGCGGTGAGCAGGTCCCCGGTCCCCGCTTCGACGGGGACGAGGGGGACATAGGGCTCGACCACCGGTGCCGCGCACTCAGCGCTGTCCGGCGCCTCTCCCTCGAGGATGAAGCGGGTCACATGATCATCCACGCATGACACGCCCCGGCCGAACATCACGTGCGAGCCACCGCGGACCTCGAGGAGCCGGCCATCGGCGAACTGGCCGGTCATCTCGATGGCTCGATGATGAGGGGTGGCCGGGTCGGCCTCGGCTGTGACGACAAGTGTCGGTATGGCTCCGCCGGCGAAATCTCCCGAGGGAGGGGTGGCTGGGTCGACCCCCGGCCAGTCCACGCAGGAGAGGACGATCTCGTACAGCCATCTGAGCTCGGGTGGGCTCGCCCGCCGGGTAGCGGTCACCGTGTCGAGCTCCGCGGGCGGGTCGTCACCGGGTATCGACCCGTCGAGACAGCTCACCGCCATGTTGACCATTGAGGAGAGGCCGATGCCGCTCGACGCATACAGACGGAGCATGGGGATGTCGTCGCCGCGCACCGCTGCGGCGAGAGCCCGGAGGAAAATCATCCGGTCGCCCTCGAAGTAGGAGTTGGCGAAGGCCAGGTAGGTGACGTCCTCGGCGAGCAGAGGTGTGTCCTCGAACTTCCCCGGGGCGATGGGGAACCTCACCATCCGCGGCCTTTCGAGGAGCTCGTCGATCAGCCCGTTGTATGCCTCCGCGGCGGGAATGCCCATGTCCCCGGCGCAGACGGGGTCGGCGTCGCAGGCGTCGAACATGAGACGGGTCACGATCTCCAGCCCCGTGGCCTGGTCGGCAAGGAGCTGGAGCGAGTCGAGGGACCTGTCGAGCGGTCCATCGAGCACCAAACGCTTCACCCGGTCGCCGAACAGCTCGGCGTATTCCTGGGCAACGGCAGTGCCATACGACTGGCCGTAGATGACCATCGTCTCGTAGCCCCGGAGCCGGCGGAACATCTCGAGGTCGCGTGCCACCTGCTCGGTGCCGAGATAGGGCAGGAGGTCTCCACTCCCGCTCTCTGCGGCACACCCCTCGCTGTACTCCGAGCTCAGCTCGATCAGCCCGTCCCACCGTTGGGGGTCCTCGACGGGGAGGTCGGCGTAACCCTCCCCATAGCGGGTGTCTGCCCGGGGACACGCCGGCTCGCGGAAAGAGCGGAGACCCCTCTGATCGAAGTAGACGAGGTCGAAGGTCTCGAGGATGGCCGGGTCCATGGACTGGGGTTCCCAGGCAGCCGCCTCGAGACCCGAGGCACCCGGTCCGCCGACGGCGGTGACGAGCACGCCGGTCCGCACCCCGTCTGCGGGCCGCACCGCGAAGATGACTTCGATCGTCTCTCCGGGGTTGTCATGGTCGAGGGGTGGGGTGACCAGTACGCATTCGAACTCCTCGGGGCAATCCTCCTTGTCGGCGACCAGGGGGAGGGAACAACCGGCCGAGACCAGCACAAGAGCCCCCAACCGTATCCACGGTGTCAGGGGACGGGCAGCGGACACGAATGGCATTCTGACCGCCGGGAGAAGGACCGGCAGTGGGTCGTCAGCCCTGTGCCGCGGCTATCGCCTCAGCCAGGGCGAGCACCGCGGCCTCGATCTCGGCGCCACCGGGACCGAACATGTTGCCCCCGACCGAGAAGATGACACCACCTACCGAGACCACCAGCTCCATCGGCCCCATGTCGTTGGGATGAAACGCCTCGTCACCAAGCCCCGGCACGTCGGTCGTCCCACCGCGGTTGTCCTCGAACCCCTGACGGACGCCGTCCCAGGAGTCGGCGGTCCCGTAGTGGTAGACGTCGACGCTGTCGTCGATGCCGCCGGTGATCTGGTAGGTGCAGTTGCGGGCAATTCCCGGCTGACCCGGGGCCACGGTGCCACCGAAGGCGGCGGCGACCATTTCGGGTGTGGCCAGCGAGCACGGGTCATCGCCCGGCGGGGTGGTCGGGTCGGCCGCAACGGTGGTTTGGGGAACGTCGGTGGCCGCCGATTCCACTGTGGAGGGCGTCTCCCCGTCGGTCGTCTCACCGCTGGCGGTGCAGGAGACGAGGAGGATGATGGTCATTAGCGTGGGCAGGCGACGTCTCATGCGCCCAACGGTACCTCGTGGCAGTCGAGGGGCTATGTGACCGGCCGGGGGCAGCGACAGGGGCCGGTATCTAATGTCGGCTCCCATGTCCCGAGGTCAACCCGCCACGTGGGGCGTCTCGCGCCGGACTCTCGCCTTCATAGCGGTCTTCGCCGTCGTGATCGGGGTCTGGGAGAGTTACAAGCTGATCTGGGGACAGCTCGGTTGGACGATCCCGGTGCGACCCGACAACGTGGTGATGCCCCATGTCTGGGACATGGTGATCGAGCTGTTTCGGCCCGTGCGACGGGGCGGCACCCTGCTCATAGTCGATCTCTCCCTTCGGTCCCTATGGACCCTCCGCGAGGCGTTGGTGGGCTTCGCCGTGGGCGCCGTCGTGGGGTTCGGGCTCGGTGTCCTCTTCGTGCGATCCCGGCTGGCCGAGCGCGCCCTTCTTCCCTATGTGGTCGCCAGCCAGACCGTCCCCATCCTCGCCATCGCTCCCATGGTCGTGGTCTGGGGTGGGCGTCTCGACATCCCGCAATGGGTCGCGGTCTCGGTCATCGCCGCCTATCTCACCTTCTTCCCGGTGACCATCAACACCCTTCGTGGTCTTCGCTCACCGGACCCCGATCTGCTCGAGCTGATGAGGTCCTACGCCGCCAGACCCGGCGAGGTGCTGTGGAAGGTGCAGTTCCCCTCTGCCCTCCCCTTCATATTCACCGCGTTGAAGGTGTCGGCGACGGCCAGCCTCGTGGGGTCCCTCATCGGCGAGCTGCCCGGTGGTTTCCAGCATGGTCTCGGTCGGGCCCTGCTCACCTTCTCATCCCAGTTCGCCGTCCAGTCGGAGAAGCTCTATGGGACCGTGATCGTCTGCGCCGTCGTGGGGCTCCTCCTCGTCACCCTGGTCAACCAGACCGAGCGGCGGCTGGTCCCGTCGAGGGAGACGTCGTGAGCGTCGTCGAGGCGCGCAACGTAGGCAAGGTGTTCGGGAAGGAATCCGAGGGGGTCGAGGCGCTGCGCTCGATAGATCTCGACGTCGGCCATGGGGACTTCGTCTCGTTGATCGGCCCGTCGGGATGTGGCAAGAGCACACTGCTCCGGCTGATCGGTGACCTGACGAGGCCGACCACGGGGACGATCACCGTGAACGGCAAGACCCCGGCACGGGCCCGTGCCGATCGTGACTATGGCATCGTCTTCCAGAAGGCGACCCTTCTCGACTGGAGGACCGTCACCAAGAACATCGAGCTCCCCTTGGAGATCATGGAGCTCGA
>JAKEHF010000208.1 GCA_022615295.1 Actinomycetota bacterium
GCCGAGGAGACGGGGCGTCGCGACCTGACGACACTGCGCGCCTTGACCAGGCGCCTGCTGGGGTGGGGTGTCGTAGTTGGGCTGTCCCTGGCGGTGCTTGTCGGGTTGGGCCGTTATGGGCTGGCCGCATTGGCCAGTGAGGAGACGGTGGGGCGACTGGCCGTGTCGGCGGGGGCAGTGGCCGCTGTGATCATGCCGGTGGGCGCGCTCGTCTTTGTCGCCGACGGGATCTTCGTGGGGTTGTTGTCTCTGGGAACCATGGCTATGTCCACCGCCGCCGGGGCGCTGGTCTCCATACCACTCCTGCTCTGGAGCCCCCTCGGCGAGTCCCTCAATGGGATCTGGATGAGCATCGGTGTCTTCCTCCTGGTCCGGGGTCTGGTGTTTGTCGCGGGCTACCGGCGGTCCACGGATATGGCGGTGAGATCTTGACCCTTGGTCTCGGGTAAGCGAAGGGTGAGCAGGGCCGCCAGGAGCATCCCGATCCCCAGGAGGAGCACCGTGGTGGTGAGACCGAGCGTGTCGATAGTGAAGATCCCGACTATGAGGCCGAACGCCGATCCGGCCAGGGTGAAGTTGGCGACCGCCGTCGTCGCACTGGACCGCAGGCCCGTCGGGAAGAGCTCGGCCCGATGGGACCCTGCGGACGGGACCAGGGCGAAGGTCCCGAAGCTCGATACCACCAGCCCCGCCACCACCATCGGGACGTTGTCCACCGAGTAGGCGACGGTCCCTCCGCTCACGGCGAGAAGAAGGGAGAGGACGGTGGTCGGACGCCGCCCCCAGGTGTCGGCAAGACGGCCCCCGACGAAGAAGCCCACTGCGCCTAGGGTTCCACCTGCGAGAAGGGTCAGGACCGTCGACCCGGTGTCGAGACCGACCTGGGTGATGAGCCGCTCGGTGGAGAAGGCCGCGGCGAAAGCCCCGAACGCCGAGGCGAGAAACCCGATGCTGACGACGATCCAGAACCGGTCCGACCATTCGCCACGGACCAACTCTCTCCAGTGCCCGCCTTCGGGGCGATGGTGAAACACCTTGGTCTCGGGGACCCGACGCACCAGCAGGGGGATGAGGAGGAGGCCCGCGGCGATGAGGAGATGGGGAACTCGCCAGGCATCGGGCCCTCCCTCGGCGAGAGGGAGGGCCATCAGGGCCAGACCACTGCCAAAGGAGACCGCCGCCCCGTAGAACGACATCGCATAGGCCCTTATGGCGACCGAGGCCGTCTCGGCGAGGATGACGAGGGCCAGACCGGAGACCGCGGCCGTGCCGGTGCGGAGCACCGCATGAGAGACCCCGAACTGAACGGCGTCGGCGGCAAGCCCGGCGATACTGCCTCCCAGGACCATGAGAGTCACCGCCACGAGAAAGGGCCGGCGCCGCCCGATGTGGTCGCCTAGCCAACCCAAGGGGAGGGCTGCGAAGGCGGCGAGCCGGGCGAAACCGAGGAGGAGGCTCATCTCGCCCTCGCTGAGACCGAGACCGGCCCTGGTGAAGGGGAGGGAGGCGCTGGCTTGACTCTGGGCGAAGCCCTGGATGAGACCGGCCATCCAGATCGTGATGACGATCCTGCGGTCCCCGGCGGTGAACCTGTCGATGGGGAGCAGCGGGTCGAGCGCCCGACGCAGCCTCATCGCTGTGGGAAGATCACGACGACGTACCAGCGTTTGGGTTGATGATGTTCGACAGTGTCACTGAGGCAGGGTTCCTGATCCAGGTGGTCATCGCCTTTGGCGCCGGGGTGCTCTCTTTCGTATCACCCTGCGTCCTCCCCCTGGTGCCGGGGTACATGTCGATGATGTCGGGATATTCGGCCGCCCAGATCACCTCGGGTGATGCCTCGACCACCAGACTATTGCGGGCGGTCCTTCTCTTCGTTGCCGGCTTCACCATCGTCTTCGTTGCACTTGGGGCGGTGGCCTCGGCGGTCAGCCAGTTCCTGGTCCGAAATCTCGACACCATCACCACCATCGCAGGCTTCGTCATCATCCTCTTTGGGTTGCTGATGGTCGCGGCGACTCTGTCAAGCCGCGGACCCCTCGGGGTCCTCAACCGGGAGAAGCGGGTAGAGGTCCGGCCTTCGAGACTGGGGAGGTGGGCGCCACCGGTTATGGGCGCCGCCTTTGCCTTCGGTTGGACCCCTTGCATCGGGCCGGTGCTCACCGTGATCATCGCCACCGCCTCGACACAGGAGACCCTGGGCCGCGCCCTACTGCTCCTCTTCGTCTTCTCGGTCGGTCTCGGGGTCCCCTTCATCCTCGCCGGTCTCGGTCTGTTCAAGGTGTTCGGCAGGCTGAGAGGGCATCTTCGCGCCTGGTCGATCGTCTCCGGACTGCTCCTCGCCGGGTACGGGGTCCTCATGGTCACCGGCGGTCTATCGACGCTCGCCTCGTGGTTCACCGAGTTCATGCTCTCGGTCCCCTGGCTGAGAGACCTGGCAACGGTGTGAGCCGTCTCGCCCCGGAGACCCCGGAGTTGGTGTGGTTCTCCGGCCCCGACGCTGTGGGTTTCCTCGAGGACATCATCAGCCAGCAGGTCGCCGGGATGCAGCCCGGGGAGGTGCGACGGTCCCTATTGCTCGGGGCGCGGGGCAAGCTCGACCACATTCTCTGGGTGCTCCGTGGTGAGGAGCTGGTGGGTCTGATGACCGACGCCGGCCGGGGAGAGGAGCTGGCGTCCACGCTGAACCGCTATCGAATCCGGGTCAAGGTCACGATCGAGGTGGAGCCGCGGGCCCTGTGGGTCGTCCTCGGAGAGGAGGTCGAGCCCTCGTCGTGGACCCCAAAGCGTGAGGGTCCGCTCGACGCCGGCGTCTCGTGGGTCGGTGTGCCCAGACGTCTGGTGGCGGGGGAGCGACCCGGGCTCGAGCCCGTGGCGCCCTCCGATTACGAGTTGGCCCGGATCATGGCCGGCGAGCCACGGTGGGCGGTGGATGTCGACGAGGGGACCATCCCTCAGGAGACCGAGCTCGTCGGGCTGATGGTGGATTTCGACAAGGGGTGCTACTTGGGACAGGAGCTCGTGGCCAGGATCCACAGCAGGGGCCATGTAAACCGCTTCCTCCGCATCCTCGAGCTGGAAGGGAGTGCGGCTGCCGGCTCGGTGCTGACGTGGGAAGGGCGTGACGTCGGGGTCATGACTTCGGTGTCGGACGGATACGGGCTCGGTCTGGTCCGGCGTGAGGTCGTCCCCGGCTCCCGGGTGACGATGAACGGGGTGGGCGCTCTGGTACGGGCCGTCCCGGCAGCGATGTCACCCGCCGCTGGCCGGGGTTAGTGACCCGTCACTAGGACGGGTCCACCACCCAGACCCCGCCCTTCATCACGCCTCGGGGTCGCTCGAGGGTCGTTATGTCCGCCAGAGGGTTGTCGTCGAGCACGACCAGGTCCGCCGGATAGCCGGTGTCGAGCGCTCCCACCTCCCATCCCATCAGGTCGGCCGCCCACTTGGTGGCGCTCTGGATCGCCTGGGCCGGCGCCAGCCCATGGGCAACGTACTCGGCGAACTGTCGGGCATTGGTGCCGTGTGGTATCACCCCTGAATCGGTGCCGAACGCCATCCGCACCCCTGCGGCCACCGCCTTGGTGAATCCCACCCGTTGCGCCTCGGTGGTCAGCTTGGTCTTTGCCATCACCTCGTCGGTGTAGCCCATGCCGGGGCCGACCTCTTCTATGTAGACGCTGTCATAGAGATCGGCGACGAGATAGGTGCCCCGCTCCAACATCATCTCGATCGCCTCGTCGTCGATCATCGACCCGTGCTCGATCGAGCGGACGCCGGCCCTGACCGCACGTTTGATGCCTTCGGTTCCGTGGGCGTGGGCGGCGACAAAGGTGCCGGCGGCGGTGGCGGTCTCCACCGCGGCGCGCAACTCGTCCTCGGTGAACTCGGGGGCCCCCGGGTTGGTCCCCGAGGTGAGCACGGCCCCGGTGGCGAGGACCTTGATGAAGTCGGCCCCGTAACGGAGGATCTGCCGGACCGTGGCCCTCATCTGGTCGACACCACTGGTCACCC
>JAKEHF010000209.1 GCA_022615295.1 Actinomycetota bacterium
CCGGAGGTGGACACACTCATCGCGGTGGCCAAGGCGGCCGGGGCGCTTCATGCGGCCAGGTCCGGCTCGGGCCCGTCGGTCCTCGCCCTGGTCACCGCAACGGACGCCCGCCAGGTGGCCGAGGCGTTGCAGCGGACGGGTGCGCTGGTCGTCGAGGGTCCCATGGACACCACCGGTCTGGTGGTCGTCTGACCGGGAGGTCGTGGGTCCCTCATAGGCCGGGTTTGACCTAGTCCCCTACAACGGCCACCATTCCCCCGGTCCCCCTTTTGTGAGGTTTTCTGCATGGGCTCGCTCATCAAGAAGCGACGCAAGAAGATGTCGAAGCACAAGTACCGCAAGCGGTTGAAGGCCAACCGTCACAAGCGCAGGAAGTGACCTCGTCCTCAGGGCTGGTCCCTGAGGAACTCCTCGATCTCCTCGACGAGACGCATCGTCTGTTCCGTCTGGTCGGTCCCGGTCTCCTCCTCGAGCCGTTGCACGTAGCGCACCAGGTCGGCGTTGGTGGCGATGGCCTCGTCGACGGTGGAGAGGAACTGGCGACTCGCCCGGGCCAGGTCGTCGGTCTCGATGCTGATCCCGAGCAGCTCGGCCGCCTTGATGGCGAGGGCCTCGGTGGCCGGCGGGTACTCCTGGTTCGACAGATAGTGAGGCACCGCCGCCCAGACCGAGATCACGTCGATCGCGGCGTTGCTCAGCGCCTGGTTGAGCACACCGACGATCCCGGTCGGGCCCTCGTATCCCGAGGTCAACAGACCGTGCAGCGCCAGGGTATCGGGCCGGGTCGACGATCCCACCAGGGGCACGGGGAGGGTGTGGGCCACCTGGCCGATGAAGGCTCCGATGGTCACCGCATGGCTCACCCCGAGATAGCGCATGGCGTCGACAACCTCAGACGTGAATGCCTTCCATCGGTAGTGGGGCTCCTCACCGATGACCACTACCAGGTCCCTCTCAGCGCCGCGCACGGCGTGGATCTCATTCTGCGGCCAACTGATATGGCGGATCCCGGTGCTGTCGAGCTCGACGATCGGCCGCCGCACCTGAAAGTCGAAGTGGTCGTCGGGATCGATGACCGCTACCAGCTCGCTGTCCAGTTCCTCGAGGAAGGTGATCGCTGCCTGGCTCGCCGACTCGCCGGCGTCACCCCACCCGGCGAAGGCCAGCAGGCCGACCGGGTCGACGAGGAGAGGCCTCTCGATCCACTGGAGTCCAGCCATGCGATAAAACTACTCCCGCCGCCCGTCTACTGCCTCATGTCGGCAATACCGGCTCACTTCGCCGATGCCGGCGGTCGTGTCGTCGGTGGGAGCGACGCAAAGAGAGCCCCGGCTCGACGCCGGGGCTCTCGGGTTTCTGTCCGGGACGGGGAGGGGGAGAGGACCTGTCCCGGTCAGAATCTCAGGCGTCCTGCCCGTCGAGGATCTTCCCGCGGACCCGGGGGAAGCGGATCGGGGCATGGGCGTGGCAGAACTCTGACTTGTTGTACTGGGAGAGCCTGGTCTCACAACCGGGCTTGGCGCAGAACCGGTCCTGGGCGAAACGCCGTGAGGGACGGGTCACACCCTTGATGGCAGCGCCTTTGACGATGTCACTCATTTCATGGGCCTTCCTGGGCCAGGTCTGTTTAGTGTCTATTTCGTTGGGTCTGGTGGGGCCGCCCCCCGCTTCGGTGCTCAATAATTGGCACACGACCGGTTAACCGGGGTTAAAGGGGGGACCCCCTCATTATCGTCCGATTAGACGTCGCGCGCCAATCAGGCGGTTCCAACGATCCCCAACTTGGAGAGGAACGCCTGGTTGCTTGGTTCCCTTCCCAGGAAGTCGATAAGGATCAGGTCGGGGTCGATGGTCCCGCCCCGTTCCAAGACCTTGCGTCGGTAGTCCATCCCCACCTCGGGGTTGGTGACACCTTCGGCCTCGAATACCGAGAACATGTCGTCGCCGAACACCTCGGCCCACATGTAGCCGTAGTAGCTGGCGTCGTATCCCCCCATGAGATGCCCGAATCCGGACAGGGCGAAGGTCCCCTCATGAGGCGGGAGCAGCGAGATCTTGGCCCCCTCGGCATAGATCAGGTCGAGGTCCCGGTCGGAGCCTCCGTGAAGCTCCTGGTCCCACCACCCGTATTGCATCTGACGGAGCTGCCAGAGACCCTTGTTCAGGCGCCGGGCGGCCACCAGCTGATTGACCAGCTCCACTGGGATCTCCTCACCCGTCTCGTAATGGCGAGCGAAACGGGAGAGGACGTCGGCACGCCAGATCCAGTGCTCCATTATCTGGCTCGGTGCCTCCACGAAGTCCTGCTCGACGTTGGTGCCCGAGAACCGAGCCAGCTCGGTCCGCCCCAGGTTCTGGTGGAGCACGTGGCCGAACTCGTGAAAGAGGGTCTCCACCTCCCCGTGCTGGAGAAGTGACGGGGCCTCCTTGGTCGGTTTGGTGAGGTTTGCGACCATGGCGCACACCGGGTTCTGATACGTGCCGTCCTCGAGACGGCGACCCGGGATCAGGGGGAACTCGGCGGCGTGGCCGAACTTGCCCTCCCTTGGGAACAGGTCGAGATAGAACCTCCCCAACTCGTCGCGGGTGACGGTGTCGACGATGGCGAAGAGTTGGACGTCGGGATGCCAGCTGTCGAAGTCGGTCACCTCCACGTAGTTGATCCCGAACATCTCGGATGTGAGGTCGAACATCCCCTCGAGCACCGCTGGTAGCGGGAAATACTTGGCAACCTCGAAGTTGTCCACCCCGTAATCGGTCCTCCTCTGCTGGGTGTCGTAATAGGCCCAGTCCCACGTCCTGACGACGGTGTCACCGGTGTCACTCTCGAGGAGAACCTCCATCGCTGCCACCTCCTCCGATCCCCGATCGGTCAACGGCCCAAGGAGTTCGGCATAGAAGCCCTTCACCCTCTCCGGTGTCTTTGCCATCCGCTCCTCGAGACGGTGATGGGCCCAGGTGGGCTGTCCGAACGCCTCTGCGATCTCCTGACGGAGCCGGGTCGCCTCCTCGAGGATCTTCCGGTTGTCCTCCGCGGCCACGGTGTTGAACCTGAAACGCAGCTCCTGGCGAAGGTCGCGGCTCCGGGCGTTCTCGAGGAACGGGATCATCTCGGGATAGTCGATGCTCACCCGATACTTGCCGGTCTCGTCGTCGACGGTGAGGGCGTCGATGTAGCTGTCGGGGAGCCCCTCCAGGTCATCCCGGTCACAGAGGATCCAGTCCTCCCACTCGTCGATGTTCTGTTGGAACCTGACACCCAGCTCGACCAGACGCTCGGTCTTCTCCTTCACCCGCGCCCTGGTCTCGGGGTCGAGCTCATGACCTGCCCGTCTCAGGTCGCGGAGCGTGAACTCGAGGAAGCGAGCGTGCTCGCCGGTGAGGCTATGGGCCTCCGTGGTGTCCGCATACTCCCTGACCGCCCGATAGAGGTCCTCCCGGAAGAGGATCTCGACGGCGAACTTGCTGTTCCGCTCCTCGGCGTCCTTGGCGGCCGAACGCACCTCCTTGGAGGGGTGGACATAACCCATGAAGGCGAAGTCGTTGAAGGAGTGACCGATGATGTCGAGGATCCGGTCGAGGGGGCGGAGGGTGTTGTCGAAGCTCCGCTCCGCCTTGGTGGCCACCAGCTCGTCGAGGACGTCGCGGGCCCTCGTGATGCGGTCTTCGGTGCCGGCGGTGATCTGGGCGGGGGTCAGCTCTGGGTAGGGCATGGTCGGGTCAGGGTACCGGGGCCCGTTCGCCAAGCCTTCGGCCCGGACCGGTTACCTTGCGTGGCGATGTGGTCGCTCACCGCCGATGTCCATCATCTCAATCACGGGTCGTTCGGCGCCGTACCCCTCGCGGTCCAGGAGGACCGGATGGCCTGGCTGCGGCGTTGGGAGGGCGCCACCTCGCGATTCGTTATAGAGGACTTCGCCGAAGCCGTCGAGAGGGCGCGGCGGGAGGTCGCCGGCTTCGTCGGCGCCCGACCTGAGGGGTTCGCCTTCGTCCGCAATGTGAGCATCGGGGTCGCCTCGGTCCTTCGCTCCGTTGAGCCCTGGCTGGGCCCCGGTGACGAGATCCTGGTGACCACCCAGACCTACAACGCGGTGCGTCAGACGGTCGAGTTCACCGCGGCACGGACCGGCGCCAAGGTCGTGGTGGCACCGGTCCCCTTCCCGGTAGAGGGTCCAGACACGGTCATCGAGTCCATCCTCGACGCGGTGGGCGGGAGGACCCGTCTCGCCGTCATCGACCACGTCAGCTCGTCGACGGCCCTCGTCTACCCCATCACCGAGATGGTCGCCGCTCTGGAGCCGGGGATCCCGGTCCTCGTCGATGGGGCGCACGGTCCCGGTCAGGTGCCGGTGGACGTCGAGACGCTGGGGGCCTCCTGGTACACAGGGAACCTGCATAAGTGGGTGTGTGCCCCCAAGGGTGCCGGCTTCCTGGCGACCAGGGCAGACCGGGTCGAGAGCACCTACCCGGTGGTCATCTCCCACGGGTGGAATACGCCCATGTTCGAGGGGCAGAGTCGCTATCACGCCCTCTTCGACTGGCTCGGCACCGACGACATGACTCCCTGGCTGAGCGCGCCCACCGCCATCCGTCACGTCGGCTCGATGCTCGAAAGGGGCTGGCCGGCGATCATGGCCCGCAACCATCGTCTCGTGGTCGAGGGTAGGGCAGTCATGTGTGATGTGCTCGGCATACCCGAGCCGGCGCCCGAGGCGATGCTGGGGTCGATGGCGGCGATCCCGCTCCCTCCAGGCCATGGTGAGCCGACCCCGAACCAGCTCTCACCGCTGACCGCCCTACTGGCGACCGCGGGCTTCGAGACCCTGGTCTATCCCTGGCCGACCTGGCCCGAGCAGGTGATCCGCATCTCGGCCCATCTCTACAACACGCTCGACGAGTACGAGAAGCTGGCAGCGGTGCTCAGCGAGCTGGTGGGGTGAACAGGGCCACCGCCTGATCCCAGGTCAGGGCCTCGGCGGGGTTCATCCCATGCCGGTCGACCGCGGCCATGATCCCTACCTGCGGGTCGGGATGCTCCACGGGGGCGTCGCTGCCCCCGAGCAGCGATACCCCGGCGTCGAGGAGGGAGCGGAAGGGGTAGACCCGGGTCATCCGCTCCGGTCCCAGCCGTTTCTCCAGCCAGGTCTCCTCGGAGGCGAGAAACGCCGGCTGGACGGATGCGGTGACCCTTAGCTCGGCCATGCGACCCACGGCCTCCGGTGTCAGGATCGAGACGTGCTCGATGCGGAGCCGGGCCGGGTCGGCTCCCCGGTCTTCCAGCTCGGCCATGACGTCGAGAACCATGTCGTTGGCCCGGTCACCGATTGCGTGAATGGCCACGACGCCGCCGAGACCCAGGGACGTCTCCGCCATGAGGAGGGTGCGGTCGTGGTCGAGACGGACCGTGCCCCTGGTGTCGGGACGGTCCGAGTAGGGCTCGTACATGGCGGCGGTGTGACCACCAAAGCTCCCGTCGGAGAAGTCCTTCCACCCCCGGAACCGGACACGACCGTCGCTTTCGTCGAGACGTCGTTTCGCCATGGCGAGAAGCGCCGGGTCATGGGTGATCACGAGGACGTCGATGTCGATGGGGAGGTCGGGGGCGAGCCGACACAACGTCCCCAACTCGTCGCGGACCCCGGAGAGGATGGGATCGGTCGCGGAGATGATCCCGGTGATCGAGCCTATCCCCAGGGTCACGAGTGTGGTCAAGGAGTCGAGGATCGCCTGATC